>NZ_SMLW01000648.1:0-16709 GCF_009711405.1 Fulvivirga kasyanovii
GTCAGCTTAGTAGAGTCGGTTTGTGGTATTTCCGGAATGGCATAAAAACGATCGGCATATTCAACTGAGAAACCAAGTCCTTCATTATCAGGGTATACCACTTTGACATTGCTAAGGTTTGACCAGTTAAGGGTAAATACAAGCGGGTCTCGCCAGCCATTTCTATCCAGTTGGTAGATGCCTGCCAGAAAGCTTCTGTAGCCAGGTATTTCAACAATATAAGCCTGGTCTCCGGGTTTTTCTGCCAAGTAGGTCAGTCCGCTCTCCTCATCACCCCAAACATAGAATTCGTGTACCGCTTTATCACCTTCATAAAAAGTGACCTTGGTACCAGCTTCTTTCAGCTTTTCTGCAATCATCTCCTCCTGCTGTCTGGAAACCTTTCTTCTCACCCGCATCTGTTTCAGAATAGCAAACAGGACGCTCACCCTTTGAGGGTCAGCCTTGTACTCCTCCCCTATCTGCCAGCTACCGCCCGCAAAGGTCAGTTGATGTTCGCCGGAAGCCCCTGAAAATACCACCTTATCAATAGCAGCAGGGTCTTCGTATGAAAAAATATCCCTGCTTACTTTTAACTGGTCGGCTGGCCGGGTCACAAAATAGGCCGACACCGCCGAAAGTGTAAGGGCAATCAGAACAAAAATAAGTTTAATGTTTCTTTTCTTTTGCATAAGTCTAGTCGGTACCAAAACCGGTATACTTCTTTTTTCTCCAGTAGAACCTTACCACACCATAGACGATGAGCAATAAAACAGGCACAACCATATTGATGATCTGCCATTTTGTTTTTTCATTGCTTATTTTGACCTTATTTAAAGGTCTTATCTTTATTTCTTTATTCCTTGCTGTAATAATACCTTCATCATCTATAAGGTAAGCAACAGCGTTCATCAGAAAATCCTGATTGGCAAAAGTATTTTGGGCAAAGGGGTAAAAGCCCAGTGGCTGCGGTGAATTTGTTCGGGTATTTATTTCATTTCGTGCAATATCTCCGTCACTTACCACCAGCAATTTAGCTCCTGCTCCGGCATTTTCAATAAAATTAGAATCGTCAATATTTTCAGGCCTAAAACGATTTTTATATAGCGACTCAAATTTTCCTTCCAGCAGGTAGGCGGTGGGCAAATGTTGTTGATTAAACTTCTCTGCACTCATATTGGCTCTCAGATCTTGTACCGAGACATTAACTGGTGCAGAAACTACCCGAGTATATTGTGAGGTAAACATGAGTGGGATCTTTGTAACGCCGGGGGACTTGATGGTATCCATAGTACTGCCAAACCTGAGCAGAACGGCATCCATGTTCCGCGTAATAGCGTGATCGGAAAACCGGTTTATAATAGGATAAAAAGGCCAGTTTTGTAGTTTGATCTGGGGCTGATCTCCCATATTACCCACTACTACAGGGTAACCTGCAGCATTGTTATCCATGATCAGGTCGCTGTTGATCCTGATACCGTACTTAAACAGTTGGTCATCTATATTGAGGTTATAAGGAAAGGCATAGTTAAATGCTGCCGAGGCACTATCCATGTTTGCCTGCAACTTATCTAATAGCATCAACACCTTGCCGCCATTCATCAGATACTGATCCAGATGATATTTCTCGCTCTCAGAAAATGCCTTGGTCGGCTTGGCAATGATCAGTGCATCATACCCCTGTGGAGCTGCCTGAAGGTTTTCTACGCCCAGATCGTACAGATCAGCCAGGGCAGTGGCAAAGCTGGCCATTTCAAGGGAATCCAGCTCATCATGTCCTTTAACCAGTGCTATTTTCTTTCTTTCAAGACTAGTCAGCCCTCTGATAGCAGATGCCAGTTCGTACTCGATACCTTCTATGGATTGATTAAGTTTTTCTTCTGCGGTGGCCGCCTTATTCCCCTTTAACAGCATTACACCGGCTTCGGCACCTCCATAAGAAACAATGGCGCCCGGGAAGACAAGCTTCTCCACCCTGTTACCATTCTGCTCATCAATAATATTTGTAGGTTGTATACCTTTTGCCATCAATGCTCTCATAAATTCCCCTCTCGCCTTCTCACTCATGGCAGCACTCGGATCATTGAAGGTGTATTGGATGTTGTCCCCGGAATATACCCGAAATTCTTCCAAAGTTTCTCTGATAGACCGTTGCAGCCGCTTAAAACCTGCGTTGAGTTCTCCGTCAAGATACACTTCTACATAAACCACGTCATCCAGCTCACGCAGCATTTCTTTAGTTGGCTCTTTGATGGAGTACCTTCCCTCTTCGGTCAGGTCAAACCGGTGGAAATATGCAGATGCAAGTACGTTGAGCAGTACCACGGCTACCACTCCAATAAAGAAGCGAAGGAATGACTCTAATTTTCTGCTTTTCAGGTTTACCATTTTCTGCTGCTCAATATCAGTTTTGTTGATAATAACATCACGGCAATGACGCTAAGAAAATAGATCACATCGCGTGTATCGACCAGGCCTTTGCTCATGGCATCATAGTGGTAAAGAATACCGAGCTGCTCAATAAATGAAGAAAAAGAACCCCAGTCATTGATAGCCGCTATGGACTCAAAGCCGGAGTAAACTATGAAGCAAAAGAAAACCGCGATGATAAATGACACGATCTGGTTAGTACTGATGGCTGAAGAAAAAATCCCGATGGCTGTAAATACTCCACCCAGCAGGATCAGACCAATATAGGACCCCATAACCCCGGCTGTGTCAATATTCCCGACAGGATTGCCCAACTGGTAAACAGACCAGTAGTAAATAAGTGTGGGTATGATGGAAAAAACCACCAGGGCAAAGCCTGATAAGTACTTACCAAAAATAATCTCCCAATCAGTGAGTGGTTTAGTGATCAAAAGCTCAATAGTCCCTGCTTTCTTCTCTTCGGCAAACATCCGCATGGTGATCGCCGGTATTAAAAACATAAAAACATATGGCCCGAGGGAGAATAAGGTCTCCATATCCGCATAGCCGTATTCCAGTACCGATGTTTCGGGAAACACCCACATTAGCAGGCCTATACCGGTAAGGAATACACTAATGACAATATAGGCTATCAGGGAATTGAGGAAGCTGTTTAGCTCTTTCACAAACACCTGGATCATTCGCCTTCCTCCTTTCTGGTAAGCTCCTGAAACACATTTTCCATGGTTACTTCTTCCTGGTGCAGCCCAAGGAGCGTGAGGCCACTGTCCGAGGCAAACTTGAATATCGCCGGCCGGGCATCGGTGGCTGCATCAGTTTTAATAATGTATTTATTATTAGCCCCGGCTTCTACGCTTAATACTCCTTCAATAGTTTTGAGTCTGTCAGTCTCCACATTTTCCGAAAACTCTGCTGTTATAATCCTGACCTTCGTTTGTGATGTCTTTAGCTGGCCTATGGCATCATCCGCCACAATTTTACCTTTGTTGATCACCACCACGCGGTCGCATAGGGCCTGGACTTCCTGCATAATGTGGGTGGAGAATATCACTGTTTTATCACGGCTGATGTTTTTGATCAGGTTTCTGATCTCGATGATCTGGTTGGGATCAAGACCTGTTGTTGGCTCGTCCAGGATGAGCACCTTTGGGTCATGGATCAGGGCCTGCGCAAGCCCTACACGCTGCCGGTAGCCTTTAGACAGGGCTTCTATTTTCTTGTTTTGTTCGCGGGTGAGTCCGGTAAGCTGTACCATCTCGTCAACTTTGCCCTTTAGACCGGCTCCTTTTAAGCCATGGAGCTTACCTATAAACCCCAGGTATTCCCGTACATACATTTCCAGATAGAGCGGATTATGCTCGGGAAGATACCCAATTTGCTTTCTCACCTCCATAGATTGTTCAACGACATCGTACCCACTGACTTCCACCACACCTTCATCGGGCGGCAGATAGCATGTGGCGATTTTCATTGTCGTCGATTTTCCGGCACCATTAGGCCCCAGAAAACCGAGAATTTCGCCTTCTTGAACATTAAAAGAGATATTATCGATGGCCTTTTGCGTCCCGAATACCTTGGTTAAATTTTTGACCTTTATCGACATAGCGTTAGTTGAACGGCAAAACTATTAAGTTGATACAACTATGGCAACATTTTTTTAGTTGAAAGGACGTATTCATCCGTATAATAAAAACTTCATTAATTCAGGCCCATGAATTAAGTGAAGCGGCCTTTGTAATTTGTAACACGACATCAGATTCTGCTCAAGGGCAAAATTTTTGTTAAAGAACTTTGTGCTATAACCATATGTTGATAATTTTTGCATTGGTTTGAAAAAAGATGCAGATGAAGAAACTCCTGTTTTACACACTATTAATCCTTATGGGCAGCTCTGTTTATGCCCAAAAAGGTTATGATCTCAAATTCAAAATAGAAGGCCTGGCTGACACAACGGTTTACCTGGGCAACTTTTTTGGTGAAAGCACCTATGTAAAAGACACTGCCCGTGTCGGGAAAAACGGAGAGTTTGCTTTTGCAGGGAAAAAGCCTTTGGAGGAAGGTGTTTATTTTATTGTGTTGAACAAAACCAGGTTGTTTGACATCCTGATCAGTGATGACCAGCAGTTTAGCATGCAAACAAAGCACCCGGAATATGTCGCTAATATGAAGGTAAGTGGTGATGTGGAAAATGAAGTATTTTTTGCCAATCTGCTTTACAATAGCGCGCGCAATGAAGAGGCTCAGCCGTATGTAACGGTACTTAGGGATAGCACCAGTTCGGAAGCCTCCAAATCCGCTGCAAGAGCTGAACTGGAAAAACTCAACAAAAAAGTGATGGCCCATCAGGACGAACTGATCGGTAAGTACCCTGAAAGCCTGCTGACGAAGATATTTAATGCCAATAAGAAAATTGATGTACCCGAACCTCCGGTACTTGACAATGGAAAGATTGACTCTACTTTCAGCTATCGTTATTATAAAACCCATTACTGGGACAATTTTGACCTGGCCGACCCGGCCATGATCAGATTATCTGAACCTGTTTACAAAAAACGGGTCGAAGACTATCTGGACAAGCTGCTGATCCAGCATCCTGATACGCTAACCAACGCTATTAACCAGTTGGCAGATGTAACCAAAGCCAACAAGGATACCTATAAATATTTCATCTGGATGGTAACTGTAAAGTATCAGAACCCTGAAATCATGGGGCTGGACGAGGTGTTTGTAAATATTTACGACCGCTATTTTGCCTCCGGTGATATGGACTACTGGGCCAATGACCAGCTAAAGAAGAACCTTAAAGAGCGCGCTGACCAACTCAGACTGAGCTTGTTGGGTATGAAGGCTCCTAACCTTATTATGCTGGATGAAAACCTGCAGGCCAAGTCGCTGTATGACTTGAAGAATAAATACACAGTAATTTACTTCTACGACCCGGATTGTGGGCATTGCAAAAAGGAAACTCCTAAACTAAAGCAGTTTACGGATGATACTTCATTCGATGTGAGCGTGTTTGCCGTGTCAGCAGATACCTCTATGGTAAAAATGAAGAAATACATCAAAGACATGCATCTCGAACCATGGGTTACTGTAAACGGCCCCAGAACTTATACCGAGCATTACCAAAAGCTCTACGATGCCTTCACCACTCCTACCATTTATGTACTGGATGAGAAGAAAAAAATCATTGCGAAGAAGGTGCCGGCTGAAAAGTTAGAGGACTTCCTGACCCGGTATGAGAAAATGGAAGCCCTGAGAAAAGAGGAGAATTAAAAAACTTTTTGTAACTACACACGTTCAAAAAATAGGTCAACAACTTAAATAACAACACTATGTCTTTTATATCCAATCTTTTCGGCAAAAAGAAGAAAGTCTTTAAAGCCAAATGCGACATAAGCAAAGAGCCGGTAGAAAATGGCTTTGGTTATCTTCTTACAACTTCGCAGATCGTATCGTCAAAAAAATTCTGGGACAATGTAATGACTGAGCCTGAAACCATGTCATACACCATCTCTCATTTCAAAAATCAGGACGCAACTGCAACCCAGATGCGGAACATGATCTTTGAAAAATACAGTACCCAGGACAAGTCATGGATGATCTCTGATTCGTACATTCAGCTTTTTGAGGTAAACAAGGAAGAAGCACGAAAGCATGCCCGCACCTGGTGGGAAAATGAGGGGAATTACTCACTGGAAACCAGCGGCACTGCCATAGAAACCATGAATGAAGATGACTTCAAAAAAATGAAGCAGTATGCCGTAATGGAAGCAGGCAGAGAGCGGGTAGCATAAAAAATACTCATTCGTTTAAATTCATAAATGATATTATAACCGGGGCAGCTCATGCACTCCGGTTTTTTTTGATCTTCAGACCTCCAAGGTTTTTGAAAACCTTGGAGGTCTGTTCCGTGAAATAAAAATCTCACATCCACGTTCCATTGTTCATCTTATTATATTAGATTCACCCATTATAAAACAGCCTTCTTGAGCAGTACCGGTTAGGAAGCAGCTATGCTTCATTAAAGTTGCACAAGACCTAAGGCACAATCAAGCCCCATAGCTATGTTCGGAATTATCAACTTTGAAACATTTTTAATTGCAGGCATCCTACTGAACCTTACTCCCGGAGCAGACACCATGTACATCCTGGGCAGGGCCATATCCCAGGGCAAAAAGGCTGGGATTTTATCAGCACTGGGGATTTCAACCGGAGCAATCTTCCATGTGATATTTGCAACATTGGGTTTATCTATCATACTGGCCAAGTCAGCCATGGCTTTTATGATCGTGAAGTATTTAGGAGCCGCATACCTGATCTATCTTGGCGTGAAATCGCTAGGTTTTAAAACGAAAGGGCAATTAGAATTAGAAACCAAGGCTGAGCATGTGGGTAATAAACGGATATATATGTCGGGAATATTGACCAATATTTTAAACCCTAAGGTTGCCTTATTCTTCCTGGCCTTTTTGCCTCAGTTTATCGACCCCAATTACGCTCAAAGTTCTCTTTCTTTTCTCGTCCTGGGCCTTACCTTTCTATGCACCGGCACGATCTGGTGTCTGTCCCTGGCACTGTTTGCTTCCAGGCTATCGGACAGGATAAGAAGGAATTACAAAATAAAGACCTGGCTGGACAGAGTCACCGGCGGCATATTTATTATGCTGGGCATAAAGCTGGCCTTATCCGAAAAATAACAGCCATTATACTCATGTACAGACTTAACCGGTACACTCTAAAGGTTGGCCGGTATCTATATTATAAAAAACTATCTTTTAACCCCTAATTCAATCCCGGGCAACAAATGAAAAAGCAGATTTTAATATTAGCCGCAACAATTTTTTTCCTGGCATGTAATAAAACAAATACTGAAGTCACTCCTGCTGAGGTCGCTGAAAGTTCTCAAACTGATTATACCCAGTATGTTAACCCGCTAATCGGAACCAGTAAGATGGGTCACGTATTTCCGGGTGCCACCGCACCTTTTGGCATGGTACAACTTAGCCCTCAGACCAATTTTGAAGTGATGTTTAATGACAATAACGAATACAACCGCAAAACGTATGAATACTGCGCCGGCTACCAGTATCGCGATTCCACCATTATAGGTTTTGCTCATACCAACTTTAGCGGCACCGGCCACTCCGACCTGGGGGATTTCCTGGTGATGCCAACAACGGGCCCACTGATACTTGATCCTCTTGCCACCGAAAAAGGAGGAAAGGGCTTCTACTCCACTTTTAGCCATGACAAAGAAGAAGCCCGGCCTGGATATTACAAAGTGGACCTGGACAGTTACGGCATCCAGGCCGAGCTAACAGCTACGGAAAGGGTTGGCTTTCATCAATATACTTTCCCTGAATCCGAAGAAGCCCGTATCATTTTAGACCTGGTTTATAATGTTTATCATCATGACAATAAAAATGTATGGACGTTTATCAGGGTAGAAAACGATTCTTTAATAACAGGTTACCGCCAAACCAAGGGGTGGGCACGAACTAAAAAAGTCTTCTTTGCCATGCAGTTTTCCAAGCCTTTCACGAGCTACGGACATAATAAATATGATGAAATCAAATACGATGGTTTCTACAGGCGCTTTGACCAGGCTGAGAATTTCCCTGAAATGGCGGGAAAGGATATTCGCGCGTATTTCAACTTCAATACGTCAGCAGGTGAAAAGATCATGGTCAAATTTGCCCTTTCACCCGTAAGCACTGCCGGAGCAATGAAAAATTTGCAGGCTGAGGTACCTCACTGGGATTTTGATAAAGTAAAAGAAGAGACCAAGGCTAAATGGAACACTGAGCTATCCAAAATTGAAGTGAACACTTTAACGGAAGGTGATAAAATAAATTTCTACACGGCACTATATCATACCTGCCTCTCTCCTATTCTATACGAAGATGTAGACGGACAATACAGAGGGCTCGATCAGAATATTCATCAATCCGAGGGTTTCACCAACTATACTATCTTCTCCCTTTGGGATACCTACCGTGCGCTCCACCCGCTTTTCAACATCATACAGGCCGACCGCAACAACGATATGATCAAGTCCATGCTGGCGCACCACGACCAGAGTGTGCACCACATGTTGCCGATATGGAGCCACTATGCCAATGAGAACTGGTGCATGATCGGCTATCATGCTACGTCTGTAATAGCAGATGCCATGGCAAAAAATGTCGGTGACTTTGATCATGACCGGGCATTGCAGGCATCGGTAAATACGGCGAACGTTAAGTATTTCGATGGGTTGGGAGATTATATTGCTTATAAATATGTACCTGATGATAAAAGCCACTCTTCCGTATCCAAAACGCTGGAATATGCTTATAATGACTGGTGCATTGCTCAGATGGCCAGTAAAACAGGACATGGCGATGTGGAAAAGGAATTTATGGGTCGGTCAGAATACTACAAAAACGTGTATGACCACAACACCGGCTATATGCGGCCCAAGCTTGCTGATGGTACTTTCAGGAAAAACTTTGACCCGATGGATACCCACGGCCAGGGTTTCATCGAAGGCAACGCCTGGAATTATGGTCTGTATGTACCTCAAAACATTGATACCATGATCACTATGATGGGTGGCAAAGACCGCTTTACAGAGCATCTGGATTCGCTCTTCACCATGGAAATTGATGACAAGCATATAGAGAAGCATGAGGATATCACCCGCGATGGCATTATTGGCAACTATGTACATGGGAATGAACCCGGCCACCATATCCCCTACTTGTATAACTGGACGGGCCACCCTGAGAAAACACAGGCACGTGTGCGTATGATTATGAATACCATGTATGCCCCAACGGTTGAAGGCTTATGCGGAAATGATGATGCCGGACAAATGAGTGCCTGGTATATTTTCAGTAGCCTGGGTTTCTACCCGGTCACTCCCGGCTCACCTTACTATGCCTTGGGAAGCCCTCTGGTAAAAGAAGCAACTCTAAAGCTGGGTAATGGCAAAACGCTGAAAATCAAAGCTAACAATCAAAGTAAAGAAAACGTGTATGTTTCCGGGGTCACCGTGAATGGAGAAAAACTTGATGGCTCAATGCTAACCCATGAGCACATCATGAATGGTGGTGAGATTGTGTTTGAGATGACGGATAAGGCTGGAAAATGAGCTTTCGTTGACAAACAAGACTTTTGATCAAAAAGGATTCCGGAGTTACTTTTGCCTATTCATGAAGATGTATCTTATGTAAAACGGTTATACAATAATTTCATACTAGATTGGTTTATGAGTGTTTACCACAACATTCTTGAAATAAGGGAAGGTGCATCAAAGAGTGCAATTAAAAATGCATACAGAAAACTGGCAAAAAAGTATCATCCTGACATTAGCACTGAAGAGAATGCTGAGGAAATGTTTATTGAAATCTCTGAAGCCTATCAGTATCTTATGCAAGGCTTCACTCCAAAAAAGGAGACTTCTTATACAGACTTTGAAGATACAATCAAGAGCAAAGAGGAACTCCGTCGAGAAAGAGCACAACAGTATGCAAGAATGCAGTTCGAAGCTTTCAGAAAGCAGAATGATGCTTTTAAAAAGACCTGGTATTATAATCCCGTGAAGTACTTTTCATACGCTATAATCTATCTGGTGTACACCGTTTCAATTGCGCTGTTTTTATCTCCACTGTTTGCCCTGATAGTGACGGGTGACACCAGCTACGCTCTTGGGTGCATTTTATTTGTATTGATAAGTTCTCATTTTTATACATTAGCAAGAGCATTGCATAAGGGGGTAACTCCTTATTTTGAAAATTATAAATAATAGTTTTGAGCATTTATGAGTTGGAAATTAATTGATGAAAGCTGGAAAGCATTTGCACAACAAAATGGCTTAGAACTAAAAGTAACAGACTCAAACTACCTATACGGTGTAAAAACCACCTATCATTTGATATTGCCAGATCAAAAGTTAGAAATAAATAGCCAGATTGTGAAAAGCACTAGCGGATTGAACCGCTATCGCACGCAAGTGATAAAGACAATTCATTTAAAATCAGTTATTGCTTCTCTAGAAGTTTCAGACAAACGCACCTTGGGCTTCATTAAAAACAACTATAAAGACAGACAAAAGCAGGTATTACTTGCTACTCTTAGGGCTTATCGAGCAAAAAAAATAATTACTACAGATGATAATGTTCAGGTATATTTTGATTTTGCGTTTAGTACGCATTCCGACTTTGAAAATGGCATTAAGTTAACTCAGGAAATCTTGATGCATATAAAACCAGAGAAGTCTTAAACTTCGATCCAATAAATATGCAAGGTAATTCATTAGAATGCTCATCTCTCCAAAACGTTCTACCTGGAGTATATCAATCGTAAACTTCTTCAGAAATATTAAAATTACTGTAAATAATTGTTCGATAATCAAATATCTATTTTAGATTTGTGCCCGATTTGATAAAGAGTCGAAATAAAAGCGTTTACACTTTCTGCTCTTTGTGTATAAAAAGACTGAGTTACTAAAAACTATACACAAAACCATTTTTCATGACAGGCACTATTAAAAGAAAGTTATCAGTTTTATCCATTTTTGTGCTTTTGAGTACGCTTACTTCCTGCTTTGACATCATCGATGAGATCACTGTTAATGCTGACGGCTCGGGTGACATAACGCTCACGGCCAACCTGAGCAAGAGCAAAACAAAGCTTGCCTCCATCATGCTGCTTGATAGTGTCAACGGCCATAAAGTACCTGCCCGTGAAGATATCGAGCACGCTCTTAACGAAGCTGTAAATTATTTAAAGAACTCTGAGGGCATCTCCAACGTCAGCAAGAAGGCAGATTTTGACAATTATGTATTCTCCATAAGCTGCCAATTCAAGTCTGTAAATAATATTGACAACCTGCTTCAGGAAATCACCAAAAACCTGAAATTCAAGCCCTTACTGGTGTCTTACGATTTTAATGCCGTAAAAAAGACCTTCTCAAAAAATTATACGTATAAACCTGAGGCTAAAGCTGAATATGAAAAACTAAAAAATGATGACAAGAAAGTTTTTGACGATGCGTCTTACACTTCAATATTCAGATTTGAAAACGAGGTAGCAGCTTCTTCCAATACCGCCGCAAAAATATCAAAATCAAAAAAAGCTGTAATGCTGAGAGCTTCTGCGCTGGATGTAATTAACGGAAATATCAATCTTACAAACAAAATACAACTAAAATAGCAACATGAAATACTTTTTACTTATCTGTGCCTTCATCAGTTTTTCGGTAATCCAGGCACAAGACCTCAGAGATCATATTCCTGCCAATGCCTCCTTTGTAGGCAGCATCGACGGCAGCAAGCTTTTAGAGTCGGTAACTATCTCTGAGCTGGACGACTCAAAGCTGGGAAAAGAAATGCTAAAGGCCTTTTCTAAAAAAACCGAACAGGAGCTTTCTTCTATCGAAGATATTGGAATCAATACTAAGGCTATTACATACTTCTATTTTGAGCAAAATGACAGCCTTTCTTATACAGTAATGCTTGCACCCCTTAAACAATCGCAGTTCCTGGAGCAGGTATATAAAGACAAAGAAATTAAGCAAAAAGGCAACTACAAGTACACCAAAATTGACAACAGTGCATATGCTGCCTGGGACAACAACAAAATGGTTTTCGTGTTGGGTAATTATAATGCAGCTTACTTTGTTGACTACGACTTTTCATCAATTCAAGCTGAACTGGCAGAAAATGCTGAGGTAGTAGAAGCCACAGAAGAAGAGGCAACAGTAGAAACTGTAGAAGCTACTGAAGAACCAACCCAGGAGTTTACTTATGATGACCTGCCTTACCTGTACAACTATTCACTTCACCTTTACGCCAGCAATTATTATTATTTCTCCGAAGACCTGAAAGTGGCTGCCCAAAATAATAATCCTGATATATTAGAACAGTTGCAAACGCAGGTAGACCAGCTTAAAGACTATGTTGCCGAGGTGGACAGCATCAGCAATCCTGACCCTGAGAACCTGGACAGCTTTATCTCCAACCGGGTCTACTTCCTGAAGCAGGCGGTTTCCAACTTTAAGGAACAGAAAGACAGAGACCGTGCACTCAAACTCATTGAAGACGCAACTTACTCGAGCAAGTCTTTTAAAATCTACGAAAGTCAATACGACTACAGCCCGGTGACCATCCTTGATTACTACGAAGAGAAAAAAGTACTGGGGTCACGCTGGACGGAGTATGCGCTGCATCATGCCATGCTACCTGCACCAAAATCTATCCTGAGCAATAAGCAGTACAAAGCTCAGTTTGATAGCAAGGCAGTGATAAACGTTTGGAATGATCACTTCGGCAACACCATGTCACAAATATACTCTGGCATGTATACCGCTTTTAAAGGATATCCTAAAAGTGTAGACGAAATGATGGGCGGCTATGGCGAATTATCTGCTAATCTTTACCTGGAAGGACAGCAGGCACGCATTAGTATGGACATGGGTTTGAGTGGCGACTTCGCCGATATATATGAGCGAATGGGTGACCAAAAGATCAACTCAAAATTCTTTAAATATCTTAACGAAGATAAATTTTTAGGATATATCAGCTACAATGTAAACATCAAGAATACGCTTGAGGAGTATCCTAAACTCATGACCAGCACTTACGGCCCACTACTTGAGGGCAAAATGCAGGATGAAATAGCTATTGGTGTTGATCTTTTTTCATTGCTTCTCGATGAAGAAGCCGTAGCTGAACTCATTAAAGGAGATGCCATACTGGCTTTCACAGGTATTAACGAAAAGGAAATAACGTATACTGATTATGAGTATGATGAAGATTACAATTACACGGCTGTAGAAAAAACAAAAAAGGAAAAGCTTCCTGATTTCGTTTTTATGGCATCTACCAAAGAAATTGATCTTACTAATAAGCTTATAAACTACCTGGTTAAGAAAGAAATGGCCGTAGCTGAAAATGGTTATTACAAGATACTCCATAAGGAACGTGACCTGCCATTAGACCTGTACTTTGCTATCAAAAACGATATCTTTTTCCTCAGCACATCTGCTCAGGACATGGGAGACATTGTAAATGACAGGTATACTGCCAAACTATCCGGTAAGCATAAAAAAATGATCAAACAGGGTAATTTTTCAGCCTTCTTCAATGGAAAAAAATTCGGAAAAGATTTTCCGCTTGATACTAATCTGCCTAATATGGAGTTTGTTAAGTATGCTTTGGAAAATGCATCGGATTTTTACTTGAAATCATCTAAGATTAAAAATAAAAAGATGCACAGTGAGTTGGTTATGAAAGTACCTGCCAACCATAAAAACACGATATCCTACTTTTTAAATTTTATTGAACACGCAAAAGATTAATGAGCAGATCAGGTTTTTTAAAATTTACAATGAGAGCAGCAGTAGTGGTACTACTGCTGCTCTTCGTTTTTTATGGCTTTTTAAAGTACCGTCAGTATGACTCCTATCACGGTATGATCCACGAAGAAGCTGATCTGATCATTAAGGTCAACAGCGATCAGTTGATCAGGAAAATAGCCTTAAACACCCTTGCCAATCCTTCCTATTATTTTAAACCTTCGGAAGAAGACAGTGTGTCTGCCGATGAAGATGAGGACAGCGGCAGAGGGTTTACGCTACCGGCAAACCTTTTCGCGTACACCCTCAAAGGCGACTTAAAAACTTTTTACACTACTTTAAAAGTAAACGACTCATCAGCCCTGAAATCATATATTCAAAAAAACCTGGATATCACCAGCTTTACAACTTCTGAAAAATATAGCTATGCGGCTTCTGACGACAGGAAGGTACAAATTGCGTTTGACCACCAGAGGATAGTCCTTGCTTACACATTCAACAGTAAGGACGTACAAACTACGCTGGAGGAGATCCTTTTTCAAAACAAAACCATAGATACCGGCAGCGAAACCATTACCGCGCTAAAAGATGCTGATGGCGATGCCGTAATTATGCAAGGTCAAAACATCACCAATGTAGATTTTGACAATGGCACGGTGACTTTGTCAGGACTACTGAACCTTACACCGCAAATCGAGCTCCCATCAACCTCGTCTTTGGCAAAACCGGATACCAGCTCTTCGATCCATGTTAGCCTGGCCGGCTATGTGCCCGTGCAATACCTGAAAAAGTATGAGATCAACAATATCACTATTCCTTTAGACAGTCTGGCAAAAGATTATGAAGGCTACCTCGACCTTCGAATAGCAGGAACAGCGACTCAATATGACACCATCATCACTTATGACTATAATGATGATTTCGAAAAAGTGGAAGTTAAAACTTTGAATGAAAGCCAGGTGCCGGGAGTAAAAGTACTGGTCAGAGGAAAAGCCAGCCACATGATGGAAGTACTGAAACAAAACCAGGTTGTGCTCAATAATAAGCTTAACCGAACTGTCTTCCCGCTACTGGACATGAATATCAAGGCAAAGGGAGCGTCTGAATTAGTATTCACTAACATCGATGATAAATTTGAAGCTGAATCAGCCGGTTCATCGGACCTTTTTATGCTCTACGCTAATTTTCAACGTATGGCTTCGGAAAAACCTTTGCCCGTGAAAAGCGAATATCTGAAAAACCTCAGAACTTTAAGCATTAATGCATCAAAGGCAGGTGAAGCAGTTAATATCAAAGGACAACTGTTGCTCCAAAATAAAAATATTAATGCTTTGATGCAGTTGATCAAAAATCAATAACCTTACGAAACTTTAACCAAGCTGCTTTTAAGGTTATGATAAATTATCTCAATTCTTTTAACCTGCTCTCTGATAACGAACTCGGTCAGATTAGCCCACACCTGACCGTGAGAGTATTGAAAAAAGGAGAGTATTTTATAAAAGAGGGCAGAATATGCAGTGAAATTGCATTTGTAAAAAGTGGCATTCTACGATCCTTCTACACCAAAGATAACGGTGAAGAAATTACCTACTGCATAACTTTTGAAAACAACCTCTCCACCGCATACTCCTCATACATTACCGGGCAAAAATCCCCTGAAAGTATACAAGCCTTAACCCGCACGGATCTCCTGATCCTGAAAAAGGAGGACATTGAGAGAATGTCTGAAAATAGCCTGAACTGGATGAAATTATTAAGACACCTGGCAGAGCAACAGTATGTAGAGATGGAGAGAAGGATATTTTCTTACCAGAAAGAAAAGGCCAATGAAAGGTATATAGAGTTGCTCAATGAGCATCCTGATTATATCCGGCACATACCACTGCAATACCTGGCCTCATACCTTGGTATTACACCACGTCATTTAAGCCGAATTCGTAAAGAGTTGAGTTTATAGACATTTGTCCTGAACGAAGAAATATCCCTTCCATACTTTTGCTCCAACCAATAAAAAGGACAATAAGAATGAAAAACATACTGATTATCAACGGACATCCGGACAAGGAGAGCTTCAACACAGCGTTGGCCGAAGCATATAAAAATGGCGCGCTTGATTCGTCTGCCAATGTTGCTGAAATAATCATATCAGAGCTGGACTTCAACCCTAACCTGCAGTATGGTTACCGGAAAAGAATGGAGCTTGAGCCTGACCTCATTGACGCCTGGCAGAAGATAAAAGATGCCGATCACCTCGTCTGGGTACACCCGGTGTGGTGGGGCGGGATGCCAGCCATAGCCAAGGGGTTCATTGACCGGCTATTCCTGCCGGGAATGGCCTATCAGCCCAAGCCAAACTCCGTGTGGTGGGATAAATTACTAAAAGGTAAAACTGCCCGGATCATTACCACCATGGATCAGCCCGGTTGGTACTATTGGTTGGTCTATGGTCGTCCCAGCATCAATATGTTGAAGAAAAGTACTTTGGAATATTGTGGTGTAAAGCCAGTGGCTGTGTCCTCTTTTGGTATTATCAAAACTTCAGATCAGACTCAGCGAGACAAATGGCTAAAGCAGGTATATCAACTGGGAGTTAAGTTAAAATGAATTGCTCAACCCATTAGGACAAATTGGGATGTGTTTATTAAACATCCCTTTTTGAAGGCATACAGCGCCTGAACCTACCTCTGTTGCTGTCCCCTGACAGTAACATTTCTCACTTCACAAGGGTCGTTCCTCGCGAATGCACAACTCCAACTAGTCATTACCCTTAATGGGTTGTCAATGTTATTAAGATAAGGCCACACTTCAAGTGCCTGCTTGTTTGGACCCTACAGGATAATCTGGTCTAAATGGCTATTTCTACAAATATTTTATCCCTACGGGACTATCGCGGCAAAAGGATTCGCAATTAATTTTAATGACAAAGCAGCCTAATGTCCTGTAAGGACATAATATT
>NZ_SMLW01000648.1:16719-34243 GCF_009711405.1 Fulvivirga kasyanovii
CTTGGCGCACATGCAAGCATTTGGAGATAGGTATGTTTTTAATTCGCGTATTTACTTAATTGATACCATACATAATTATATAATCCGGCCTTATCTTAACAGCATTGAATGAGTCGTAAAGAGGGTTCATTTGTGATGAACATAAGCTTACTGAAAGGCGTAGCAAAGCGGAGAACCGGATTAGCGAACTCCATACCAAGTGGTCTCTCATTAGAGATATTTTCCAAAAAAGTAAGTTGGCCTTGAGTATATTTAAACTCTAACGGCACCTACCCTGCATTGACTCATTCACCCCTTTGGATTGCCGTATTTGCACCCCTTACAGGTCAATAAATTCATATAGCTTTGTTTTATATCAAAAAAATAGGGTCTGTAAAAATCGTATGCCTTTGAATTTTGTTAATCAGGCAGGCCACAGTCATAGTTTTTCACTTAAACATGTTAATTATGTTAGATACAGCTTTCAGCAGTTTCTCAGTCGATGATCTTAATGCGGCTAAAAGATTTTATAGCGATACCCTTAAGCTAGATGTCTCTGAGGATAGCATGGGGTTTATAGAGTTAAATATAGCTGACGGTCACAGGGTGCTGATATACCCAAAGCCAGATCACTCTCCGGCAGGTTTTACTGTACTTAATTTTTCTGTTAACGACATTGAAAAAACGGTAGACAAATTGAGCCAGGGAGGAATCAGGTTTGAGCAATATGAAGGAGAACTCAAAACAGATGAGAAAGGCATCTTTAGAGGAGAAGGCCCAAATATTGCCTGGTTCAAAGACCCGGCAGGAAATATTCTATCCGTGATAGAAGGTGAATAATTTTTATCTGCAACGATTGATGATATGGTAGAAGTTTTTAAAACCAGTGTAAAGGAACAGAAGGAAGCTGAAGCTTTGATTTCACTGATCCACAATAGTTTTGCAGACGTGATGGCCAATTTTGACCTGGATGATTGTGATAATATACTTAGGGTACAGAGTATAAATAGCGAAATCCAGCCGGATAAATTAATAAGACTATTAAAAGCAGAAGGACACACTGCCGAGGTTTTACCTGACATTGTTCCTTCATTTGGTCACCCGATATTCCGGAGTTTATACAGAGAGAAAAATTAAATGGCTGCAGCAACGGCAGCCTCTTTATTGTACCTGTTCCTATACTCTATCGGTGATAAGCCGGTGATCCTTTTAAATACCGTTCTGAAAGCTTTTGTGTCAGAATACCCTACGTCGTACATGACTTCATTGATATTTTTACGACTGGTTTCAAAGCTCTTTTTAGCTGCCTCTACCTTTACCCGCTGGATGTACTCCGTTATTGTATTGCATGTTGCCTTCTTAAACCTTCGTTCAAAGCTTCTCCTGCTCATAGCAAACATCCCTGATAACTGATCGACAGTGATCCTGTCCTGAAAATTATCTTCTATATACTCCTGGGCTTTTTTTACAGTTTCATCCTCATGTGTTTTCTGCCCTTGAAAGATTATAAAAGGAGACTGGCTGGTTTTATTGATATCAATCATAAAAGCCTTTGAGGTCAGTACCGCCAACTCACGTCCGGCAAACTTCTCAATGAGGTGCAAAAGCAGGTTCAGGTAAGAATAAGCGCCGCCACTGGTATAAATGCCATCCGTTTCTGTCATGATCTTATCGTCTACCAGTTCCACCTGGGGGAACATCCTCCTGAAATTTTCTGCATGCTGCCAATGTGTGGCGCATTGTTTGCCATCAATCAGCCCGGTAGCTGCAAGAAAGTAAGCACCAATACAAAGGCTGGCCACTTCGGCTCCTGCCTTGTACTGCTGTATGATCCAGGGGATAAATTCTTCATTATCAGAGATCACCTGTTGCGGATCACCATATATCGCGGGGATAATGATCAGGTCTGTTTTCGTCACTTCTTTGAGGAGTGTATCCGGGTTAATGGTAAACAGCCCGCTGGCCTGCCTCGTCTCCCTGGCAAGGCCTACCAAATGAACCTTAAAAATCGGTGGCTTGCCCATATCATGTAAAAAATTATTGATCATCGAAAATATCTGATGCGAGCCTTCTATATTGACCAGGCTGGTTTGCCCTTTGGGGATAAGTATTGAGATATGCTTCATAGGAGTACGGTTTAAGGATGATTTACCTGATTTTCATAAAGGTAAAGCTACAAAACACCTGTGTCGCAATCAACCCGTGGATTTGCCGTATTTACACCCGGAGGTGGTGTGTAAATCGTATAGTCCTGATAATGAAGTTTTATAGAAAAGTTTAGCTGTTAAGAAGTATTGCCAGAGGTAATACGGTCAAAATGAGATTTCACCCCTTCGGGGCTAGCATCAATTCTGTTAATTAACAAAAGACTTCACCTTTTGCTGATTGATAGTGTCCTTTAAGGCTTGGAGTTGCGCTCATACGCCCTGCAAGTCATTATGACGACAGGAAGAACCTTCCTAAATAAGTTGTCGCTGACCGTCCGGCAGTGTCAGCTATTGACACTTTAAGTGCTAAAGAGCTCATTTCTGCTCCTTAGGACGCCGAGTCCTCTACGAGAGACTCGGCTGGGAATTAACGGTAATAATACCAAACCAGAGAGATTACACCCTTCGGGGCTGGTCTCCTTTTCTATTAATTAACAAAGGCTACACCTTTTGCTGATTGATAGCGTCCTTTCAGGACTGGAGTTGCTCTTTTGCAGTATGAGGATAGGAAGAATCTAAGCAAGTCACTGCTTTATTATCCGCTCAGCAAGTCATTTTGACGATAGGAAGAACCTTCCTAAGTAAGTCACCACTCACCGTCCTGCTCATGCAAAAAACTAAGTTAGATACTTCGCAGGCTCAGTATGACCAAGGGAAAAGGGTCATTAACGGTTTGTATAATTTCCCTCACGAGCAATTATGGATGAAAATCAGACCTCTATCTCTTCGGCTTCAATGGCCTTACTTCGATATCTACGTGGTGGTAGTTGGCTTGGGTTTCCAGGCAGTGAATGATGGTGCTGGCGATATCTTCGGGCATCATCATGCCATCGTTGACCTCTACGGAGTCTATTTTGTCGAAGAAATTGGTTTTAACAGAGCCTGGGTAAATGCAGGTAACTTTGATCCCAAAGTTTCTCAGCTCTTTGTACATGGAGTGTGACAGTCCGGTTACTGCGTGCTTGGTGGCGCAGTAGGCGGACATATTGGGTATGCCGGTATTGCCGGCTATAGAAGAAATGTTAATAATGTGGCCTTCGTCGTTGCTTTTCATATTGGGGATGACCAGCCTGCTGCAATAGAAAATGCCATCAACATTGGTTTCAAACATCTGGCGCCAAAGTGCAGGGTCAAGGTTTTCTATTCCACCCTCATAGCCAAGACCGGCGTTATTGACCAGGATAGCTATATTTTCTCCGAGGTCTTGCACCGTAGCTTCGTAGGCTTTATTTACCTCTTCAATGTTCCTGACATCGGTTTTGTAAAAATGAAAGTTATCATCAGACAGGTCAGGTGACGTTCTTCCCCAGCCTGCAACCTTACAACCTCTTTCCAGAAGCATTTTTACAGTGGCCAGACCTATTCCTTTGCTTACACCTGTTACAATGGCTACTTTATTCTCCAACTTCATTATTTATTCCTTTCAATAGTAAACTGTACGAGCTGACTCAAAGATGTTTTGTATTGAGAGTCTTCAAAATCTTTTAGTATATCCATGGCTTCCTCGTAATAACGCTGCATCACTCCCTGCGCATACTCCAAACCTCCCGAAGCTTTTACAAAATCTATTATTTCGTTGATTTTGCGGGTGTTGTCGTTATGATTTTTTACGAGGTTCAGTATTTTTCGCTTCTCCAGCCACGAGGCCTGTTCCAATGCTTTGATTAACGGCAGGGTCATTTTCTTTTCCCTGATATCTATACCCAGTGGTTTGCCTACTTCGGTTTCCCCATAATCAAAAAGATCGTCCTTGATCTGAAATGCCATACCCACTTTCTCCCCAAAAAGCTGCATTTTCTGTACGGCACCATTTTGATTGCCTGCAGATGCTGCACCTACGCCACAACAGGAGGAGATCAGCGAAGCTGTTTTCTGCCTGATGATCTCATAGTAAACTTCCTCGGTGATATCCAGACGACGGGCCTTTTCCATTTGAAGCAACTCCCCTTCGCTCATCAGTTTTACTGCATCTGATACTATTTTGAGCAGGTCGTAATCTCCATTGTCTACAGACAGGAGCAAACCCCTGCTAAGCAGATAATCTCCAACCAACACCGCTATTTTGTTCTTCCATAGTGCATTAACAGAGAAGAAGCCTCTGCGATAATTGGCATCGTCAACTACATCATCATGTACAAGTGTTGCGGTGTGCAGAAGCTCTATTAAAGATGCCCCCCGATAGGTGGATTCTGATATGCTGCCACATGTGCCTGCACTAAGAAAAACAAACATAGGACGCATTTGCTTTCCTTTGCGCTTTACGATATAACTCATTATTTTGTCAAGCAACAATACTTTAGTCTTCATAGAGGCGCGGAATTTCTTTTCGAACTCCTCCATCTCTGAAGCTATTGGGGCCTTGATATCTCGTAGTTTTAAAGCCATATGGACGAATGAGGTACAATTATACTGACGAAATCACCCTAATCAAAATATTAAAATGACTAACTCGCTGAAAATACATGATGTTATAGTTTTAAACAGCCGGCACCACGGAAAAAGGATGCTCGCGGATGCCCGGTATATCCCTGACGGCAAGAAGAAACCCATCATACTTTTCATCCACGGTTTCAAGGGTTTTAAAGACTGGGGGCATTTCAACGTGCTGGCCAGTGAAATGGCCCGGGCAGGCTATGTTTTTGTAAAATTCAACCTCTCTCACAACGGTACAACACCGGAGCACCCGGTTGATTTTGTGGATCTTGATGCCTTTAGTGAAAATAATTTCAGCATCGAACTGGATGATGCAGGTACGGTGATCGATTATTTATTTTCAAAAGAATGTATAATACCTGCTTCTGAAATGGACACTGATCACCTATTTTTGATGGGCCATAGCAGAGGAGGTGGTTTGGCATTGTTAAAAACGGCAGAAGACAGCCGGGTAAAGGCCGTAGCAACCTGGGCGGCTGTAGCGGACTTTAACAGATGGACTAAAAGTGTGTTAAATGAATGGCAACGTGAGGGGGTTACACATATCCTGAATGGGCGTACCGGACAGGAGATGCCCATGAAATACCAGATTGTGGAAGACCTTGAAAAGAACCAGGACAGGCTAAGCATCAGTAAAGCTGTTGGCAGCCTTCTCAGGCCGGTGCTGGTGGTGCATGGCACGGAAGATGAAACGGTAAGTACCAGCGATGCTGAAAAAATACATGACCTGGCCAAAGAGTCGGCGTTGCTTTTAATAGACAAGGCCAACCATGTTTTTGGAGCCAGTCATCCGTATGAAAGAGACCAACTACCTGACCATGCTCAATTGGCTTTCAATCGTACACTTGATTTTTTTGAATCTTTAAAAAATTTATGAACATAAAGAACCTACTACTGGACAGCAATTCGAAGTTTATAGAATACGTCGTCGTCCCTTTACTGATACTGGTCATCGCCTTCATATTATCGAAGGTATTGCGGGCGATACTCAACAAATTCGTTACGGGTGCTTCTTCCAAACTAAATGTTGATCCTACCAAGTACAACTTCCTGAAAAATGCGGTCAGTTTCGTGATCTTTACGCTCGCAGTTGTAGTCATTTTCCAGACCATTCCTGCCTTGCGTGCCTATGGCGTTACACTTTTTGCCAGTGCCGGTATATTGGCGGCGATTGTCGGATTTGCTTCTCAGTCAGCCTTTTCAAATATTATAAGCGGTATTTTCATTGTCATATTCAAGCCGTTCCGCGTTGGGGACCTCATCAATATCGGGGAGATACACGCCGGTACGGTAGAAGATATTACCCTCAGGCACACTATTATCCGTAATTTTGAGAACAGGCGCATTGTCATTCCCAACTCTATCATCAGTGAGCAGACCATAACTAATTCAACGCTCACAGATGACAAAACCTGCATGTTTGTGCTTATGAGCATCAGCTATGATTCCGACATAGATCTGGCCATGACAATAATGCAGGAAGAGGCCATGGCGCACCCTTTTCATATTGACAATCGCACGCAGGAAGACATTGATAACGGCAACCCGGATGTGGTTGTAAGACTGGTCAACTTTGGCGAAAGCTCAGTTAACCTTCGGGCATCAGTTTGGGCCAACCATCCGTCCGACGGCTTTGCCATGAAGTGCGACCTGCATAAATCTATTAAAGAGCGATTTGACAAAGAAGGAATAGAAATACCGTACCCATATCGTACCATTGTTTACAAAGAGAAAAAAGATAGCTGATGCAACTACCTCGAATAAACAGGCTCACCAAACTAATAGGCATTAAAAACCCGAAAGCAAAAGCAGGAATGCCACCCGGAACACTCATTTTTATGGGTGATAAGCTAACGGAAAAATCTCAGGTAGACCTTATATCATATAACAGCGGGGATATTATAGAATTCTGTAGCAAAAGCTCCGAAGATGTATTAGAGCAGCTTTCCCCTGACCGGGTGAACTGGGTGAATATTGACGGCCTCCACAACGTAAAACTGATTGAGGAAATAGGTGAACATTTCAAGCTACATCCGCTCCTGATGGAGGATGTGCTTAACACTGAGCATCGCCCAAAAGCCGAAGAGTATGAGCATCAGATATTCTTTACCCTCAAAACCCTCTACAATCTTACCGATGTAGATATAACCTACGAACAGATCAGCTTCGTATTGGGCAAAGATTACCTCCTGTCGTTTCAGGAAAAAGAAGGTGATTTGTTCGAAGGCTTCCGGGACCGGCTAAGGCAAACAGGTCCGGGTAAAAACCGGGCAAGAAGCAGAAGCGCTGATTACTTGTTTTACAGACTGGTAGATACGATTGTAGACAGCTATTATATTATACTGGAAAAGGTGGGTGAACGGATAGATGTACTGGAAGATGAAGTATATGACGAACCTACAAAAAAAACCCTGCATGACATCCAGCAGTTGAAAAGGGAACTCATCTTTCTGAGAAAAACCGTTTATCCGCTTCGCGAAGCATTGAGCAAGATAACAAAGGGTGAATACCATCTGATCAAAAAAGATACTTTGCCTTTCTTCTCCGATGTATATGACCACACGATACATGTTATCGAAACCCTTGAAACTTATCGTGACCTGGTCACCAACCTTACTGATATGTACATGACCAGCATCAGCAACAAAATGAATGAAGTCATGAAGGTTTTGACCATCATGGCTACTATCTTCATTCCGCTCACTTTTATAGCCGGTGTTTATGGCATGAACTTCCAACATATGCCTGAGTTAAACTGGAAATACGGCTATCCGGCAGTGTGGGGCATCATGATTGCCACCAGTATCGCCATGATCATTTATTTTAAACGCAAAAAATGGCTTTAGCCTTAAAGATTAGATGAAATCAATCCTTACCCTTATCGTTGTCCTGACGGCAGCTACTTTAACCTTCGGACAAACACCTGAAGAACTTGCAGACCTTCAACTAAACGGCTATAACAACCGTGATATTGAGACTTTTCTTTCTGCTTACAGCGACTCCGTAAAAGTGTACAACTTCCCGGCTACACTCCTTTATACAGGGAAGGAAAATATGCGGAAAAGATATAGTGATATGTTTGATAAGATGCCAGACCTACACTGCGAGCTGGTCAACAGGATAGTGGAAGGCCATACGGTAATAGATCACGAAAACGTGACTTTCGACAAGTCTAAACCGACCATGAGGGCTATTGCCATCTATAAAGTAAGTGAAGGAAAGATTCAGGAGGTTTATTTTATAGTTGAGCGGCCACAATAATTAACCCGGCCTGTTGCATCATCAATATTACTGACTAACAAACCGTTACTAATAAACATTGTTATCCTTTCACCGTAAACCTATGGTGGTTAATTTCATGCATAAAGTTTATCAATAACCGAAATGAAACAAATTGGTATTTACACCCTTCTATTTATTGCGTTTTATTTACTCTTGTCCCTTCACACTCAGGCCCAGATTGACGAAGACCTGAGAAAGATCATTGAGAACAAAGAGTACAACATCGGTGGTCAGCCATTGTTTTGCAAAAAGACACTGCCTGAATTTTACTACAACCGCGGTTTCCAGCGTGCCTGGACGAATGAAGACAATATTACAGAACTCATAGAGCAGATCAAGCTGGCACCGGAGGAAGGCCTGTATACCGAAGACTATCACTACGAATATCTTAAAGAAAACTACAAAGGGCTGGCAAGCATTACTCCTGCCCTCGATATTTTACTTACGGATGCTTACCTGTTGTACGCTTCCCACCTCCTTTCAGGCAAGGTGAACCCTGAAAAGGTTGTGGCCGAATGGCAGGTAAACAAGAAGGAAATGGATCTGAAATTACTTTTATCAGAATCATTGGAAGATATTAAAATTGCCAGGAGCCTGAACGGCTTAAAACCAAAATATAAAACCTACGTCCGGCTAAAAAAGGCGCTAAAGCTCTATCGCACAATCGAAAAAAATGGTGGATGGCGTGCTATTGACCAGGGTGAGACACTCCGCGCAGGTATGGTTGACACAAGGATAGAGCAGATCAGGAGCCGGCTTTTTGTAACCGGCGATATCAGCACTGATAAGACAGACAGCCTGAACTTGTTTGACAGTACTTTGGAAGAAGCCATAAAAGTGTTTCAAAAACGGCATGGCCTTGAGCCTGACGGTGCTATAGGCAGAACTACACTGGCCATACTCAATGAGCCTGTAGAAAAACGTATAGAGCAGATCATTTTAAATATGGAACGCTGCCGCTGGCTACCGCTTGATCTCGGTGAGCATTACATACTGGTAAACATTGCCAATTACCAGCTGGAAGTAGTAAAAAACGGACAACTGGAAATGGAAATGTCGGTTGTAGTAGGCAAACCCTATCGCAAAACGCCGGTGTTCAGTAACAAAATGATGTACCTTGTATTTAATCCTTACTGGACTGTGCCTCCTACAATATTTGCCAACGATGTACTGCCGGCTATCAAGAAAAATACTGGGTACTTAAAGGCTCAAAACATGAAAGTAGTGAGTGGGAACGTAGAAATTGATCCCTCTTCAATTGCCTGGGCAGAGGTGACCCCAAAAAATTTTCCTTACCAGATCAGGCAGGATCCCGGGCCTAACAATGCCCTGGGACAAGTGAAGTTTATCTTCCCTAATGCTTACAACGTTTACATGCATGATACCAATCACCGCGAATTATTCAGTAAAACAGACAGGGCCTTGAGCTCCGGCTGTATCAGGTTATCAAAACCTATCGACATGGCTGAGTATGTGCTGAAAAACCATCCTGCAGGATGGCCGAGGGAAAAAATAGACAAAACAGTCAGCAAAGAGAAAAACCTTACCGTTATGCTCTCTGAGGAGATTTATGTCCATCTGCTGTACTGGACATCATTTGTAGACGAACATGACCGGATAAATTTCAGGAAAGATATTTATGAACGCGACGGTATATTATGGAAGGCAATGCAGCAAGGCCCGCCTTCCATTTAATATTACAGCGAAAAATCAGCCTTGCTCAATACGTCGTAAGCAGAAGCTTCATTGGCAAGCTTTGAGTTAGCCAGATAATCTTTGTCCGGATAATAAATGAACATGCAGCTCTTATTGGCCAGTTTTTTTATGATCTCTTTGTGTCCTTTCATGGGTATGGAAGGACATCCGAAGCTTCTACCGATCCTTCCATAGGCTTTGGTATATGATGGGTCTACATAATCAGCCCCGTGCATAACCACTGCTCTCTGGCGGGCATTGTTATTAAAACCCGGCTCAATGCCATCAAGCCTTAAAGACAGTCCGTGCTTGCCAAAGTAGGT
Organism: Fulvivirga kasyanovii; assembly: GCF_009711405.1. GTDB lineage: Bacteria > Bacteroidota > Bacteroidia > Cytophagales > Cyclobacteriaceae > Fulvivirga > Fulvivirga kasyanovii. The sequence continues at coordinate 26,639 of NZ_SMLW01000648.1, forward strand.
TTCACCGGTAATATAAAAACCGAGACTGCTGCTGTTGGAATTGGGTACGTTAGAAAATTTCTTTGCAAATTCATTTCCTGTATTGCGGCCATGGGCAACCAGTGAATGATGGATCACCTTACTTTGTTTCAGATCGATGATCCAGAGGCGCTTTTTATTGGAAGAAAGACGAAAATCAATGAGTGTGAGTAATCCCGAGCCGGAAAGCTTGTTTTGTTTTTTCAGGTTCAGATAACCTATAAGTCCTTTTTTGTAAATGTCAAAGTCCGGTTTTTTACCATCAAATTGCAGTTTGCTGTAGCTGTTTTGAATAAAACTGCTTAAAGAGATGTTTTCGTCAAGTTTGATGCTGTTGGAAAAAGAATTGCCTGCAAGAAGGAATACCAATCCAGTGATAACTAAAACTTTCTTCATAGAGGAATTAGACTTTTAATTGTACTTAATTTGATATGATTTGCCAACCTTCTCTGCAACGACAGCAGAAGAAAAATAATTTCCGTTCATAAAAAATATTTGAAAAAATCCGAAAGATATATCCCTGAATACGCCATGCCCAGTGTATAGTAACATACTGTATGGAGAAAAATTTTCAGGTTAGTAAAGTAGAGCCGGAGGTTATCCTGAAGAGTCAATTTATGTATCCTACTTCAAATCCTCAGGGTCTATGAGCTTATTGCGCAGGAGCTCCCGCATTACAATCTCGGTCATATCGCTTTTAAAGGCAAATTCATTCCTGATATCCGAAACATAGGCCTTGAGCCGCATTTTGAGGTAGGACCTACGCTCTTTCACCTCATTGAAAAAAAGTACCACAATAGGCTTGTTCAAGTAAATAAACCTGGAAACCTGGGCGGCTTCTATGGCCACCTGCCTCACGCTTTCCGTGTCTACGGTTATGGGCAGGTATATTTCAGCAACCACCTGGCAATCAGCAGCTCCACTATTGGAGTTGGACACTGATTTATTCATCAACTCCCCGTTCGGAATACTTACCAGGGAGTCGTCAGGGGTCACTATCCTCGTAGAGCGCAGACCGATCTCCACTACCTCTCCGTAATATTCGCCCGCTTCTATTTTATCACCGACCTGGAAAGGCCTGTCGAACAGGATCATAATGCCTCCGAAAACATTTTTGAGGATATCCTGGGCTGCAAAACCTACTGCTATACCGATAGATGCGGTAACGGCAAGCACCGTCGCTATTTTGGGCTGAAAAATACCGGCGATAATAATGAAAATGATAAACAGCCAGGTGGAAATTTTCACCACCGGCACAAGTCCTTTGATCGTGATCCGGTAATTAGTACTTTTTTCGGCCAGTTTTTCTAACACTGAGCCTAAAAACCTGACTAGAACAAAGCCAACAAGGATAAAAACCAGTGTCCAGAATATTTTTCCTAAAGAAATAATCTTGGAAATCTGTGGCAAATCACCCTTAACATCTTCTACCACACCGTTATCTCCCTCAGCCTGGTCTGTCTTTGCTGAGTCCCCTTCCACCACTTTAACTTCCAGGCTATCGGCCGATACTACAACCACAGCCTTTGGGACCGTATCATTCTGCTTTTGTGCAAACCCACTTATATAGCAGGCAAAGAGCAGAAAGTATAGTATGATGATTTTTTTCACTTTGCTAATGAATTATATTTTTCATTTTTAACATCATCACCGTTTGCCTGTAAAGCAATGGGTTGACCTGATATCTATTATTACTGAGAACAATAATACCATCCTCAAACATAGGCTGCAAAAGGCCTCGTACCTTCCCGGAAGAGAAGCCTGTAACTTTACAGAAGCCTTCCTCTGTCATCCCATCGTGAAACAGCAGATTGGCCAGGGCAAACACTTTGTTGGCCGGCAGGTTATTCATAAAAGAAAAATCCTTGTCCTTCATGGAGCCGATCACAATAGTGTTTCCGGTGATTTCCTTGGCTGATCGAAGCCAATATATAAGCGCCAGACTTACGTTACTTTTGGCAATTTTATTCAGATTGGCGAAGTAACCATCCCTCAAATAGGATTGCTGCTCGGAATCACTCAATTTTTTGAATTTTCTGTGGTTCAGGTCGGATGGCGCCGGCTCAAAACGCACGTTGTAACCACTTACCTTATGCCGCTTATTGATCATATTGACAATAGCCTGATTATCAAAATCCTTCAACGGAATGTGATAGCTAAAATGGTCTGACAGGGCGATGGTTTTATGGAGGTATTCCCAGGCATAGCGTGTACAGCCCACTACCCAGAAAGTGTATTTGCTGGTAAGGGAGATTAGCTCTGAGAACAGTCGTAATGCAGCAAACCCATTCACCCGCTTTAAATAGAGTTTTTGGATATTCTCCAGTACTACCAGCCGCTTGTGCTGATTAAGGAAGCTCACCAGGTCATCAAAAGTATGGAACTTGCTATTAAATTGTTCGGAAAAGAAATTGACCAATTCAGCCTGGGTTTCCACATGGTCTTCGACAGAAAAGCGGTGTACCTGACTACCTGTGGACAGGTCATTGAGGAAGAAGTTAAGTAAAGTAGTAACACCACTCCCCCTTTCTCCGGTCACTACCACCGAAGCAAACCGCCCTTTGGTCCAGTTGTTATAGGCATTATTGAGCTGTAGCAGCTCTGTTTTTCTGCCTTCAAAGAAATTAATATCCGTAAGCGGTTCGGTTCTGAACAGCCGCTGATAAACAAAGGGGAGCTTCCCGATAGACTTCTCTGTCTCTGCCAGGAAGTCGGCAAGTTCAGTGGAAATATCCTTTTGCTGACCGGCGATACCGATCTTTTTGGAAGTTTCCATAACAAATCCCACCACCTTACGGTACCTGCCTCTGATATACGCCATTGCGGTAGGGAGAAAATTTTTAATGCTATGCACCACTTTCTCCTTGTACCGGGCACTTTTGTCCAGTGCTTTACCCTTGGCTATCCGAACCCGGATATCATAAATATTTTCATTGTTGGTAAACTGGACAAGCCTGCTATTGAAAGTCTCAAGGCCTTGAAGAAGGTCTTCGTCAATAGATTTTTGAAGGCTTTGAAGCTTACCGGAAATGGCATCCACCTTCTCTATAGTCCGCTCTATTCCATCCGCCGCAATCAGGGCCGGATCATCAGGCCGGTCTTCATCATCAAACAGGGAAAGTGCCGACTCCAGGTTGAATTCGGCAATTTGCCCTACATCAATAATATCATTCTGAATCTCATTAAGATTATCTGTAATGGACAGTTTAACGGCTTTCAGGGTCTTTTGAAAGTGCGGCCACGATTCAAAATTGATCAGCTCATATGGAGAAACAAAGTTTAGCGCACTGGTCCTAAGCGGGTGGTCATACGCCTCCCCTTTCATCACTGACCTGCGGGTGGAGATCCCCTGAATCAGCCGGTCGGTTTCAGATTCCAGGTTGTTGACCAGTGCAGGAAAGTCCTGCGCCAGGATCAGGTTATTGGCTTCAGGTAATAGCACCGGCGTTAAGCTCTCCCTAAGCGTATTCAGTTCCTTTTGGATAAGTTCTTTCAACCCTGTATCTCCTTCATGCTCCCGGAGATTCGCCCTTGTGGCTTCCAGCATTGCTTTAATCTCGCTTAGCTTCTGAGAGCTTACTACCTCCAGTCTGTTTTTCAGGTTTTTCTGTGTGTTGTAAAACACTTCCAGACCGGAGTAGATAATGACATAGATCTCAAGGTCTATCTCCCAGTCATCGGATAAAGCCAGTAATGTATTGCTCCAGCCATTGGCTAGTGACCTGTACTGGCTTGTAAGCGCTTTATGTTGTTTCCGGTTTTTTCCTGAGCTGAACCTCCTGTTGGAGAGTTCAATGGTGCCTGTTTTCTCGTATGCCTGTGAATACTGTTCAAAAACACGCTCATATATGGCCCTGGCTTCCTCCTCAAGCTCATCTCTTAACTTATGCAGGCCTGCTATGGCTTCATCGATTCGCCCCACCAAAGCAATGTCCACTATATACTCATGATCTTCACCGTGCAGGTAATTTTCAAAAGCCTTATCTATTTTAGCATCAACTTCCCAGCATACTTTGGATGAGGAAGAGAAAGCGTGGTACATTCGGGTGAGCAGCTCCTGTAGCTCAATGGGCAGCCGCTCTTTTAGATAGTAGGTGGTGAGTTTTCTGAATTTTACCTGATGGTGCCACGGTTTCAGGGGAACCGGTTGCTTTTTGAACAGCCTTCTGAACCCATTTCGTGTTTTCTCCGGCCATTTGGAAATGGCATAAAAGAACCTTTTCCACCACTTACCAAACCTCAGTAAGGCCGAATTACCAGGCTGAGGTTTAAATCGCTCCGGGCTTTGAGGCAGGGTAACTACCTCATCGAGGCTATCGATATATTCTGTAGCATGAAGGTTGAAAATGCCGAAGTCATTGTCAAAATTTGCCTTTTCGTGAACCTCAAATCTTTGCTCCACGATATTCAGCAACGTCTTTTTATAGGTGTAGGTCTTCCTGAGGCCTTCGGCGATCCTGTCGGCCTGCAAACTCTCCGAGGCTATTTTTCGCTGGAGTACGGCAACCGCTTCAAGAAAATGAACCTGAGCCTCTATCCTCTCGTTAAGCACCGCCACAAAGTCGCCCTCAACGATAAGCTTAAACTTATTATATTGATCTTTTAGCTCAGTATTCATGCCTTGTACCTGTTATTCGCTTCCGATATGAAGCAAAGCATCACCCATATTTACAACAGGGTAATTATTGATACCTATTACATAACCGTTGACCGGCGATTTTATAACTTTTTCGAATTGTCCGTAAGGATCTGTTATCAGGCCCAGGTTCTGGTTCCTTTCTATTTTATTACCATTTCGCACGTGAGCATGGTGCAACCCTGCATGTTTGGCTCGTACCCACACGGAAGATTTTATAAATATAGGATCATAGACCGGTTCAGGAGCATCGTCACGCATTCCCAGGTGCTTCATCACCCTTAGCATGCCTGATACACCAACGTCCAGCACCTGCTTTCTCAGCCTTAGTGTTTCTCCCCCCTCATAAACCAGTATGGGCTTACCAGCACGCGCTGCAGTTTTTCGGAGTGATTTGTCCCTGAATGGAGACTCTATTATAAACGGTGCGCCAAAAGCTTTGGCCATTTCAAACTCCACCTCCGACTGAAAATGCGCCCTGATTTGCGGGTAATTATTATGGCTGGCCCCACCAGTATGAAAATCGATACCAAAATCTACCTGCGGTAGTATTTCATTGGTCATGAAATAAGCCACCCTGCTGGCCAGTGAACCATTTTTAGAGCCCGGGAAAGAGCGGTTCAGGTCTTTTCCATCGGGTAGTCCACGAGAGTGGTTTATAAATCCGTAAACGTTAAAAACAGGTATGGCTATTACAGTGCCTCTTGTGGGTTTGTAGTATTTATTGCGGATGATCCTCCGCATGATCTCAATGCCATTGGTCTCATCGCCATGTACACCGGCCATAAGCAATAAGGTAGGACCTGCTTTTTTAGCCCTGCTTACAAATACGGGTATGTTTATGGGTGTCCTGGTTGGTAAGCGGGCGATCAGCGCATTGATCTGCAACTCTTCGCCCCTGGCAATTTTATGCCCATCTATAACAATTTCAGGCATTCACTTTATCTTTTTGTATTTTACCTTTTTTCTTTCCGGCATTCCGCTCAAGGTATTCTATTATTTTTCCTGCAATATCGATACCCGTAGCATTTTCAATACCCTCAAGACCCGGAGACGAGTTCACTTCCAAAATTAATGGTCCGCGTGACGACTGCAACATATCTACACCAGCTACACCCAATCCCATCTTTTTTGCTGCCTCAATGGCTGTACTTTTTTCTTTCCTGGAGAGTTTTATAATGCTTGAGGTACCTCCACGGTGTAGGTTAGAGCGGAATTCTCCTTCCTTAGCCTGTCTTTTCATGGCCCCAACCACCTGTCCGTCAACAACAAACGCCCTAATATCTGCACCTCCTGCTTCCTTCACAAATTCCTGAACGATCACCCGTGCTTTTAGCCCGTGAAATGCCTCTATCACCGATGCAGCGGATTTTCTATTATCAGCCAGCACCACACCAAGCCCCTGAGTACCTTCCAAAAGTTTAATGATCACCGGTGCGCCGCCTACTGCATTCAGAATATCATCGGTATCGCGGGAGTAGTTGGTAAATACGGTTTTGGGTAACCCCAGACCTGCTCTTGACAGGATTTGCAAACTCCTTAGCTTATCACGTGAACGGATGAGTGCCTGCGACTCCACGGCCGTGAACACCTTCATCATCTCAAACTGCCTGACCACTGCTGAACCATAAAAGGTAACTGAGGCCCCTATTCTGGGGACAATGGCATCGATATAATCCAGCGAACGTCCATGATAGAGAATGGAGGGTTTATTTTGCTCCATTACAATAGTACATTTTAAGTGGTCTATTACCTCAACCTGATGTCCTCTCTGTTCAGATGCCTCCACAAGCCTTTTGGTAGAATACAGGTCAGAGTTTCTCGATAGTATGCCAATTTGCATTATTTCTTGTTTTTTAATTTATATGATAGGTTGGACTTGGCTACATCAACAACAAACCCTTTCTGCAATAGTTTTCTCCCCAGCAAAATAGGAAATTTAAGACTGCCTCTGTCACTCAGTGAAAAATCCGTCTCATAATTCTTACCAAAAAGGGTTATGGTTGCTTTGATCACAAACCTCCTCTCCGAATCACCAAACGAGTTTTTAATGTTTCTTTCTTCAAATTTATCAAAATAGAAGCTCTTATCATTGTAGTCCGGGTGGGTAGGGTCCAACAGGGTAAAGTGCAGTACTTTTTTCCCGTCTTTCTCTATAACCTCAGCATGATGATAATGAATGGCCGATGAATATGCGCCTGTATCTATTTTTGCATCCAGCTCAAAAAGATGCAGATCAGGCAGGTCAATTTTATCATAGCGGCCGATAATTTGTTTTTCCCTCATTTTAAAACAATATGAATAAACAGGTAATATAGTGCTAAAAAAATATAATAAAAAAAGCCGGAACAAGGTTGATCCGGCTGCGAATATCGGTGAAAGAATTTAATCTGTTACTTTAAACTTCACTTTGGTATTTTCCCATGACATGGCTACACCATCTTTTTCAGGGTTGATGGTGAAAGTCTCCACAAACTGACCTGTTTTTGCAGGCTTCACTTTCACCCTCAGGGCATCATCTGCTTCATCATAATTGTAAGCTCCCCATTGGTTAGGGTTTTTATTGAAGATGATTGTCCATTCGTCCTTTCCTGGTATGGTAAATAGTGCGTATTTACCTTTTGGCAAAGCCTGCCCTTCTATTTTCACGTCCTTGTCTACCTCAAAAGTAGTTGCATTGTTGGCACCCGTTCTCCAAACCTGGTCATAAGGTACCAGATCACCCATAATGGTACGGCCATTGGCTGATGGCTGGTGGTAATCAATAACTACGGTAGCTCCGTTTATCTGCCCTTTGGCATTGGCTGGCGGACTTTTCATCTTTTTCTGCGCCAAAAGCTGAGGCGAGGCTATCAGGGCAATAACTACCAGTAAGAAAGTTAGGTTGTATTTTTTCATGATGTACTATTTGGTTATAATATGTATGTGATTAACGTTACCCGGTTGAAAAA
>NZ_SMLW01000648.1:34546-34677 GCF_009711405.1 Fulvivirga kasyanovii
AACTAATGATGATATACGACACTTCGAAGCTGTTTAATAGCAGTTAGCAACCTACTAAACCGGCAATAGGAACGAAATTGGGTTCAAGCGGATTTCTGGGGAGACCCTAAAATTTTCACCTCTTTGCTGAC
>NZ_SMLW01000096.1 GCF_009711405.1 Fulvivirga kasyanovii
TACTGCTTCAGCCTGTCCGTATTCTTAGCAGACAGTACGATAAGCTGAGGGCTATCAGTAGCAGGCTGCGATACTGGTGCCGGGATATATCCTTCCACCACAACATGGGCGTTGACTCCTCCAAAACCAAATGAGCTTACTCCTGCTACCGGTGGCTGGCCTTCAACCTCAGGCCACTCGCCGGTATCGCCTAAAAAGTAGAACGGGCTACCTTTCAAACTCAGGTAGGGGTTCTGCTCTTCAAAGTGTACCAGCTTCGGAAGCTTGCCGTGTTTCATCGACAGCAATATCTTGAGCATTCCGGCTATACCCGCTGCGGTCTCCAAATGACCGATGTTCGTCTTTACTGTACCTATTCCGCAATGTGCTTCTCCTGGCTCACTGCCATGTGATGCGTAGAGTTTCCTGAAGGCTTTCTTTAATCCGGTGATCTCTATGGGGTCGCCCAGGCTGGTACCTGTGCCATGGGCCTCTATGTAACCTACTCGCCGGGGGTCTATGCCCGAACGCTCATAGGCCTTGTAAACTACTTCTGACTGGGCCTCAGGATTCGGGGCGGTCAGGGAGCTTGAACGGCCTCCATGGTTAACCGCGCTGCCACGGATCACGCCATAGATATGATCGCCGTCTGCCTCTGCCTGGGACAG
>NZ_SMLW01000522.1:0-7511 GCF_009711405.1 Fulvivirga kasyanovii
CGAAATAATCAAAATAATCAAAATAAAAGAAACATCAATTAATTGCCTTTACTTTAAACACTTACCCTCAATTTATCAATCATTTCACTGCTCAAACCTTCGCTATATGCGCCATAGGCATCTACAAGAATACCTTTCAGTCCATCTTTCCCACTGATGGCGTAGAGTATGCTGTTATCATCAGGGTTGCTCATACCCTCGAAGCGGTAGTAGCTATCAACCTGAAAATCTTCCGGGTGCAATTCCAGTTGCGACGGTACGCAGTGCAGGCAGTGTGATTTTAGATTAAAGTCATTAACATATCCTGCCTTTCTTAAACCGGCGATGGCTTCGGACAGGGTGTCGTAGCTTGTTATATTTTCCATGGCAGATAGGTTTTAGTCTAGTGTTAAGTTAGATAAACCATGCCATTAAATGAATGACGGTTATCATGAAAAACCCGGATTGAGGCTAAAAGCAATGGCTACGCCCAAAATTGCCGGTAACCTTCGGCAAGCAGATCACTGATGTCAATGCAGTTGCTTTCATGCGTTATGGCATTAGTGGTAACCACTTCCTTTGCTCCGGCCCGGATCATATCTTTGTACGCCTCGCCTGCAAACACGGCATGGATGCCAATGCAAACGGGAGGCCTCATTTCTGCCTGCCGCAAATGGCCAATGGTCCTGATCATTGTGGTGGCCGTTGAAATAATATCATCAACCAAAACCGGAGTATAATCGGTGTAAGCCTCTACCTGTGGTACTGAAACCTGCACATCCCTGTCTCCGTGCCTGACTTTTTCCAGCACCAGAAATGGCGCTCCGGCTTCCCGGGCAACCTGCGAAACCCATTGTTCGCTTTCACTGTCAGGGCCTACAAGTACGGGCTTTGTGATGTTATTCCTGATCCAGGCAGAAATGTGGCAGGCAGCGTGCATCACTCGTGTGGGGATAGGGTATACCTCGGATAGTGAGTTTCTGCGATGTAAATGAGGGTCAATGGTTACCAGTGCGTCGGTAAAGCCGGATATAAGGTCTCCAAAATATGCTGATGTAACACCTTCACCTTCATTGAACCGCTTATCCTGCCTCATGTATGCCAGGTAAGGCGCAAGAAGGGCTACATGGCTGGCCCCGAGGTTTTTAACCGTTTTGGAGAGAAAGTACAAGGGCAGCAGCTTTGCATCAGGTTGATGCAGGGTGCAGACCAATACCACCTTTTTGTCTTTCACCTCGGAAAGCACCCTGACATAGGTTTCACCATCGGGGAAATGGCGTATAATAGCCTCCCCTTTTTCGGCATTCAGCCTGGCCGCCAGCTTTACAGCCAGCTCTTCATTTCCCGGAAGTGCAAAGATAATCGCATCCATAGCTCAGGTAATTTCAATGATTTTCTTTTGAGAAGAAAGGTACTCCAATGCATACTCAAGCTCACCCTTCGATTCCGCATGCACCACAAGCAATGTTTGCCCTTGCTCCACTTTGCTTCCTATAGGTGCCATGAAATCGACACCGGATGCCTTATCATCAGGTGCCCCTGCCAGCTTGGCCACTTTGGAGAGCAGGCGGTTATCCACTTTTGTCACTACACCGGCACACTCAGCTTTAATGTCATGCCTGTATCCGGCTGTTTTGGGTTCTACAAAACCACCTTGTGCTTTACATATAGCCAGAAATTTTTCATAAGCTTTACCCGAGTCCAGCACCTTTCTGGCCTCATCATTCCCTTCCCCTGGCTCCACTTTGCCTGACAGCTCCAACAGCTCACCCGCCAGCAGCAGAGCTCTTTCCCTAAGCTCGGCCGGCGCATCAGGGGCATTTTTCAGTACAGCCAGAACATCCCTGGCTTCCAGTGCGGGCCCTATACCACGGCCCACGGGCTGTGATCCGTCAGTGATGATGACTTTAAGCTTCAGCCCTATGGCATGGGCAACTTTCTCCATTTGCACTTTGAGCAGGTTGGCAGCCTCTATGCTCCGAAGCTTGGCGGTTTCCCCTACTGGCATATCAATAATCACATACCCTGATCCGGCGGATACTTTTTTAGACAAAACGGATGCTATTAACTGCCCCTCACTATCTATGTCCAGGGCCTTCTCAACTTTGATCAGGATATCATCTGCAGGGCTGAGGAGTGCGGCCCCTCCCCAGGCGATACAGCCACCCTCCTTTTCCACTACCTTCTTGATCTGCTGCATGGTCAAAACCACTGGTGCCATAACCTCCATGGTATCGGCAGTTCCGGCCGGGGAAGTGATGGCCCTTGATGAGGTCTTCGGCATAGTAAGCCCCAGGGCACTAACAATAGAGACGATGATCGGCGTAGTCCTGTTTCCCGGCAAGCCTCCAATACAGTGTTTATCCACGATACAGTCGCCGGGCCACTGCATCCTCCGGCCGGTATTGATCATGGCCTCTGTGAGGGAAACAATCTCGTCAATCTGCATCCGGTTACCGGCACATGCGGTCATAAAAGCGGAAAGATGGATATTGGAATAATTGCCATTAACAATATCCCCGATTATCTCCCGGAATTGGCCGGGGGTAAGCTTGTTTCCAAAGATCTTTGCCCTCACATAGCTGAGTGAGTCGATAGGTTGCAGGTGAGAAACTGTTATATTTTCTCCCTCACTGATTCTCAGGGCGTGCATAGCACTTTCCGAGAGGCTTATTTCGCCAGCCTTTAATATTTGTGACCGGACCACATTTAAGCTCGCCACTATAGACTTCTTTCCGTTGGCCACTCTGATGCGTGTCAGCGCCTCAAAGCCCTCTGAAATACAAACCTGGCAGTCTTCACGCATATAGACAAAGTGTTCATGCTGGGTATTGATGCCCAATCGTTTAAACACAAGTTTGTTTACCTGGTGCTTCATGTTTTCTGTTTAGTTTCTTTTGGCCGAAAAAATCATCATTACCGCACGCGCTTTTTGTTCAACTTTTAAACTTTGTCATTTTACTTCCCACAAAGGCCCCTGGCTTCGTCTAACACTCCTTTTTGGCGACTCTGGGGTACACCAGCCTGCGTTAGTAATTTAGGGTTATCACATATATCCCGGCACAATACGTGGTTATCTGCCAGGATCACCTGTTTTTCCTGCCTGGTCAGTGTGGTCAAAGAAGTTACAGGGTGTAGCCCCGAGCGGTCTATGAGGTCTTTCAGGCTACCTTTCCGCGGGTAGTCCCAACCTACCAACATCAATCCTGCACAACTGCCATATTTAATGGCATCATCTGTAAACCTGGTATTGGTAAAAATCCAGCCTTTATGAAACTTGGTGCTATGTGCTTCATGTTTTTTCCATTGTTTTTCCACATCTCTAAAGCGAGAGTGGATATACAAGGGCACTTTTACATCGCAGTGCCGGGCCTGATCGCTATGAAACTTGCATTCTACCATGTAGTGCTCTGAGGCTTTCTCGGCCACTACATCCAACTCGTGCTGCACACAGTGCCCCTGCACGATCACCCCAACTTCTACCTTGAAGCCTTGATACCGGAGTATCTCACCCACAAATTTTTCAAAAGGATAACCTGTAGGCCCCAACTCCATAATGGCTTTTTTGAGCTTGTACTTTGCAGCCATAGGCTTCGAGCTTTTGCGCAACCTCGCAAAAGCCTCTTTATAGATCAGCTTGGTACTGATGCCTTCGTACAGAAGTGCCTCCACCTCCTTTAGTATATCCTGCGCCAGGCCATCATTAGCTCCCGCTCGTTTTAATGACGCCAGCAACTTGCCCGGCACAAACGGGGCTTTCTCTCCGGAAACTTTGGTTACGTTAACCATTTTTTAATATTGAGAGGGTAGTATCGAGTATGGAGACTGGCTCACTCCTCGCTTAATGTTACCGCTTAGTCTATGATGTAAATATGGTTACATCTTCAGGACCGGTGAATGACCGGCCTCATCATAGCCTATGACATTCATCAGCTTACATTCAAGGATTAAAATTGGCGAGGATTGAAATGGAAGTAAAAAAATTGAGGCCGTTTCAAAAGAACGGCCTCAACAATATTAGTTACTTAAAACTTCTCTGAGCCAGGCCTTGGCTGATTCTTCATTTTGGAAATTGCGATTGATAACTTGATCACCTACTTCTTCCTCTGAGAATCCCTGATAAGACTCTGCCGAAACACTCGAGAAAGCATAGTCGTCTTCAGACAACACGAATGCTACATAACATATTCCTGCTTCGAGTAAACGGGCATTCCAATCAGCAGCAATCCATTGCAGATCGGCTTCAGCCACAGCATCTCCTTCTCTTAAATCAACCAGCCATGCTATCCTTCCATATTCCTTCCTTTTTTCTATCATCAGTTCCAGACCTTTGTTCAGGCAATATCTAATTTCAGCGCCATCAAGAAACCCAACATGCCTCATTATTAAGCATGGAACAGACGAATCAGAAACAACAACTGAATTCTGAACTTTAAAAAGTATTTCCTTCATTTTTTGCTTATACTGTCTATAAATTATTAATTAACATTTAAAACCTCCCTGAGCCAGGCTTTGGCTGATTCTTCATCTTTAAAATTACGGTTGATTATTTGATCACCCACTTCTTCCTCCGAGTATTCCTGATAACTCTCTACAGAAAAACTCGCTGCAGCGTACTCATCTTCTGATAGCACAAATGCCATATGCCGAAGACCAGCTTTATGGGCACGAGGATTGAAATAACTAGCCATCCATTTCATATCATCTTCCAGAAATACATCTGCTTTGGTAAGATTGGGCAACCATCCCATTTTTCCGTGTATTTTTTTCTTCTCCTCAAAAATTTCCAAGCTTTTATCCAGCAGGGTTCTAAACTCCTGTGAAGTTATGAAGCCAACGTTATCTATAATTAAACAAGGTACGGAAGGATCATAATCCACTGTATATGCTCCAATCGAGTAAAGTCTTTCTATTTTCATTATTTTAAGATTGTTTCATTTGATCAATTATTTAAAACCTCCTTAAGCCAGGCTTTAGCTGATTCTTCGTCTTTGAAATTCATGTGCTTTACCTCTTCGCTACCTCTCTCCTCTGAACTTTCCACAAAGATTTCACCGGAAATGCTGGACAGCGCATATGCATCCTGGTTCAACACAAATGCTACAGCCCTGAGTCCCTTCTCATGTGCCTGTTTTTCAAAATCATTGGCCGCCCAAACCATATCCTCTTCAAGAAAAGCATCTGATTCTGTAAGGTTGGTCACCCAGCCAAACATTTCACCTTCCTCCTTCCGTTCGACCGCCAGTTCGAGTGCTTTGTTCAAAAATGTCCTAAACTCTGTACTATCCATAAACCCTATATGTCTAAATATTAAGCAGGGTACAGCAACGTCATATTCCAATGTAGATTTACCAAGTGTATAAAGTCTTATTGTTTGCATTTGATATGAATTATATTTTAATTTTTATTATTTTACTGATAGCCAGACATTTGCCACAATAGACCGCTAAATCATTGCCCGTTATTCTCTTACAAACACTCTATGCTCCATTTATCATGTCGCGCAACCATTTTTTGGCAGATTCAACATCTATGAATTGCCGAATGATCAATCCTTTTGTCAGCTTTGCCCCCTCTGAACTATCAATGTATGTTTCTATGCTCATACTTGACAGCTCATCTTCAGCCGGTACAAGGGCAATATGTCTAACGCCAACCTCAAATACCCTTGCATTCCAATTACTGGCAATCCATGCTATATCCTCCTATGAAACGACTTCCTGCTTCCTGGCATCAGCCAGCCAAGCTATTTCAAGCATTTCACTTTTCTTTTCTATCAGAAGTTGTAGTCCCACATTCATTTGCTCTCTAAACTCATCACTCGTCATAAATCCGTTAGGAGAGCGTATGAGACAAGGCACAGAGGAGTCAAATTTTATCGTTGCCTTTCCCATTCGATGGAGTAAAGTTGTTTCCATTTGTTAATTGATTTTAGATTCTCCAAGTGTGTTATGTGTTGTTTGCATTTTTAGACTATATCCAATACTTTAGCTCTCTACTTAGAAAAATGCCACCCTATTGTCGGCTCAAAACCTCCCTGAGCCAGGCTTTGGCCGATGCTTCATCTTTGAAGTTTCGAATGACTATTTTCTCCCCTATTTCCTCCTGAGAGTATTTCTGATAAGTTTCTGCTGAAAAGTTTGCAAAAGCATAAGCATCTTCTGCTAGTACAAATGACACATGCCTGACACCAGCCTCGTAAGCACGAGCATCAAAATCCGTCGCAACCCATTTCATATCATCTTCCGAATATGCATCAGCTTGTACAAGGTTGGACAACCAACCTATTTTTCCATGTATTTTCTGCTTTTCAATTAAGAATTCAAGTCCTTTATTCAGCAAGGCTCTAAATTCTTCGGAGGTTGCAAAACCTACGTTATTAACAATGATACATGGTACTGAAGGATCGTAATTCAGTGTAGATTCCCCTTGAGTATAAAAAGTCTCTATTTTCATCTTACTGTTGTTTCAATAGTGTCAAGTCTTGTAATATTTGTTTCTGATTTATTGTTCATATAATTTCAACTCCTGCTGTGGGTTTAATAATTTTAATTTAATTGTGCTACTTCAACCACTGTTGAGTTGTTATTGCTGTTGAGTATTTAATGAACTTGTATGCTCGCCGCTAATCCAGGTAAGTGCAGCTTCTAAATTGTGAAAATAAGCGGTGGGAACAGGGTCGCCTGCGGCCTCCACTACCTCTTCAACCGAAAATTGACTCAACTCAGCATCTAGTGAAATCTCTGACGGCATGATAAGGGCTATCTGAGAGTAACCAGCTTCCAGCGCTCTGGGCAACCAGTCAGTGATGATCCATTCTTGATCCTCTACAGCGACCGTTCCAAGTTCACAGGTATCTGAGACCCATTTACCTGTTTTAAAATGTTCCATAGCCCGTATAACCGCATTTAGCCCTTCCCTAAATTCTGTAGATAAAGGAGGGATAAGCCATCTTTGCAAAATAGCATTATGTTCTTCATTGTAGCCAATTGTAATAAAATCTGTCTCAAAATAAACTTCCATTATTAATTGTTTTAAGTGATATAATTTAAAATCATTATTCAACCATCCTGAGCCACATCTTGGCTGATGCTTCATCCTTGAACATACGCGTTTCTATTTTTTGCTCGTTCGCCTTCCTGACCGATTCTTCCGTATAGATCTCGGCATTCATGCTGGCCATAGTGTACTCTTCTTCAGGCAGCACAACTGCAGAGTATCTGTTGCCTGCCTGGTAAGAACGGGGAGTCAAGTCTTCCGCCGCCCATTTCAAAGACTCCATTTCTACCGCATCTGATTCCTGAATATTGCTTAGCCACGCCAATTTCCCATACTCTTTCTTTTTTACTACATATAAGTCAAGGGCTTTTTCCTGTATTTCCCTGAATTCGTCACTTGTAAGAAAACCAATTTGCTTAACCACTATGCAAGGCACAGATGGATCAAAATCAATGGTAGATTCACCAAGAGTATAAAGTCTTATTGTTTGCATTTGATTTGAATTATATTCTAGTTTTATTATTTTACTAATG
>NZ_SMLW01000522.1:7661-15968 GCF_009711405.1 Fulvivirga kasyanovii
CGGTTACTCTCTTACAAACACGCTATGCTCCATTCATCATGTCGCGCAACCATTTTTTGGCAGATTCAACATCTATGAATTGCCGAATGATCAATCCTTTTGTCAGCTTTGCCCCCTCTGAACTATCAATGTATGTTTCTATGCTCATACTTGACAGCTCATCTTCAGCCGGTACAAGGGCAATATGTCTAACGCCAACCTCAAATACCCTTGCATTCCAATTACTGGCAATCCATGCTATATCCTCCTGTGAAATAACTTCCTGATTCCTGGCATCAGCCAGCCATGCTATTTTGCTCATTTCACTTTTCTTTTCTTTCAGAAGCTGTAGCCCCACATTCATTTGCTCTCTAAACTCATCACTCGTCATAAAACCGTTAGGAGAGTGTATGAGACAAGGCACGGATGCGTCAAATTCTATCGTTGCCGTTCCTGTTTGATGGAGTAAAGTTGTTTCCATTTGTTAATGATTTTGATTGCTTCAACTATTGTTACCTTATCTATCTTTTAGCATTAATTGCCTATAAATCTGTCGATGCCCAGGCAACATCCTTTAAGTCATTTTTTTTAAATGTGCCCTCTTTTGCAGACAGCATGTGGTGTATCATCATAGCAGTCGTTCAAAATTTCTAAAGCCGTTTTCCAGTAGATTATTCATCTTTAAACATTACCCGCTTTTAGGTGTGGCTAGAGTCTCTTACCGGATCGCTTAAAAACCCGTATTTGCTTAACCACCATGCAGGAGGGTAGATTCTCCTGGTGCTTAAGCATGGTTGTATTTTAGCTTATACATTACTTTATTTCTACTTGACAAGCACCATTCTATTGCCCGCTCAAGGCATCGCTGAGCCAGGCTTTGGCCGGTTCTTCGTCCGTAAAATATTGCGTAATTATTTTATCCGTTGATTTTGATTTTGATTCCTCAGTATAGATATCCGCATTCATCCGTGCCATTGTGTATTTATCCTCTGGTAATATCAAAGCGAGGTGCGTCAACCCACTGTTAAAGCAACGGATATTAAAATCTTCGGTAAGCCACTTTAAGCTTTGTTCACTCAGCGATCCATCCCATTTCACCTTTTTCCTCTTTTTTTTCTATAAAAAGCTCCCATGCATTGTCCATCCATGGGCGGAACTCTTTATCGGTAACAAAGCCTTTGTGCCTGGTTATAATGCAGGGCACAGAGGGATCATATGTAGTGGTAGATTCATTAATTGAATAAAGTATTTCGCTCTCCATTTCTAAAACAATTTATTAATTTCGGTTCTTATTAATGGTGATTATTTGGTAGTTTTCACATTTTTAGTACCTCTTCAAGCCAGACTTTGGCAGATTTTACATCTTTGAACATCCGTGTCTCCATTTGCGGTTCATTTATTTTTTTCCCGGATTCTTCCATAAAGATTTCGGCATTCATACTGGCCAGGGCATACTCATCTTCAGGTAGTATCACCGCAGAATACCTGTTACCCGCCTGATAATGGCGTGGCGCCAGGTCTTCTGCCGCCCATTTCAAAGATTCCATATCAATGGCATCTGACTCTTTGATATTACTTATTGATGCCAGTTTTCCATGTTCTTTCTTTTTTGCCGTATATAATTCAAGGGCCTTTTCTTGTAATTGCCGGAATTCCTCTCCGGTAAGAAAACCGACTTGCGAAATCACCAGGCAGGGCACTGATGGGTCAAAATCGATGGTAGACGCTCCTTGTGTATACAGTGTTGTTTGCATTTAAAATTATGTTTAATGTCTTCAATTTTTTCTTTAACAGCCCGGCATATTCTTAACTCTATATGTTGCCGGTCCCTATTTTCCATTCAAAATTCCGTTGAGCCAGGCTTTAGCTGATTCGATATCTAAAAATTGGCGCGCAGTGATTTCTCCTGCTTTTTCCGTAGTTTCCGTGTAGTCACTCGCTCCTACTTCTAAAAACGAATTTTCAGGAATTATCAGAGCGTTGTACCGGAGCCCTGCCTTATGTGCCCGGCCATTCCAGTTTTCTACGGCCCACCTGATGTCATCATCCACAACCATTTCTCCCTTACTGAAATCAGAAATCCAACCAACCTCGTTGTATGTAAGCACCTTTTCTTCAATCAACTCAATGCTCTTCTCCAAAAGAGACCTAAACTCTTCTGACATGGTAAAACCTACCCATGAAGCTATTATGTATGGCCCTGAAGGATCAAAGTCTAATGATGTGCCATTGTCAATTGAATATATCCTTTCCAATTTAGCTTCTGATTTGCTGTCCATTTAGTTTAATATTTAACAGATTGTTTATTTATTTTTCAATATTTAAAAGCAGTATTCTAACCAACAAGCTCTGAGATCCTCAGAATACCTTAAGTAATTGTGTGTGAAACAAGTAAGATTAGAGTCCTGTCATACCTTATTGCCCATTACCCAATACTTCATGAAGCCAGATTCTGGCAGATTCCTGATCTTTAAAATGGTTAATAACTATTGTTTTTGTCTGCATGGTTTGAACAGTGTATTCATGGAGTATTAGTTACCAAAAGCTGTGACCTGAGCCAGTCTTTTGCCATTTCAAGATCGCAGAAGCTATTGATTACCATACCCATAGGCTCCGATTTTTGAGTGTATCTTTCAACATTCCCCCTGAGAAAGTCACTTTCCGGTTCAATAAAAGCAACGCACCTCAGCCCCACCTCCAAGGCAGCAGGATTCCAGTAGGATATCATCCATTTTGAATCCTCAGGATCTAAAACATTGACCTGACTCAGGTTGGCAATCCACCCTATAGAAGGATATTCTTCCCTTTTTTCCTTAAAAAGTTGTAGCGCGTATTTCATGCAATACCTAAACTCCTCGGTAAGCTGAAACCCAAACTTTGCATCAATAAAGCAGGGAACAGCAGGGTCAAAATCCAGGTTTACTTTTTCCGTTGCATAAAGTCTGATCATAGCTTTTTAGGCCGTATTTTATGTCATTATATTATTTTGCTTTGATACCAGTCAAAGCTGTCACCAAACCGAATCAATGTTAAGTTGATTTTCAATTGATTTATAAAAACACCGGTGGACAATAAGGTGGACTTTTGATAAAATCCCCATGGCTTAAATAAATAGCCACATTTTTCAAGTTCGAATAGCTACGATATCTTGGGAATTTTGGAGCAGACAGAATTTACTGGAAGACTCTAACTTTTTACTTCGGTGTTTAGCACACCATTGCTAATAGTAAAGGCCACGGCAAATGCATACTTTTTGGTTGATAAATTTAATGACAGTTTACAGAGATAAATTGAAGCTTTACTAAACTTTGAAAGTTTGGTCAAGCTTTACTGTTCTGTAACACCGGCTGAGGATAATAGCCTTAAAGCAGAGGTTGTTACCTTTCTGAACATCATCTCTTCCGGCAATGTTTTAAAGATTGTACCTCCAAATGCCGTAGAATCCTCTTGCGAGAGACTCTACTGGGAAGTAAATTGACAACTTGTTCGAAAAATGGAGTTTCAGAATCGGCCTTGATCAAAACACCTTCCCCTGACGGCCGAAGCCTTTAGCGAGGCCGTAAGAAATTTAAGGAGCGAAACGGTTAAAAAATCATACTGTTTGATCCCGACATAGTAAGGCTTAGGGAACCAAAAGTAAGAACTTAAGCCATGAAAATCACACGAAGATAGAGATAGACCTGTCATGTTTTGTTCAATACTTCGTGAAGCCATGTTTTAGCCAATTCCAAATCCTTAAAATGCTTTACAATTATGGCAGAGGATTCAGTGGTTAGCTCTGAGTAATCAATTACGTTAACCTCGGCAAAAGCATCCTCAGGCATCACAAAAGCGCAGTACCGAACCCCTCCCTCATAGGCGGCAGGATTCCAGGTATTTATGATCCAGTCCATATCATCTGGATTAAAAGTATCTGCCTTACTGGTATCTGCCAGCCATCCTAACTTCCCCTGCTCTTTAACTTTCTCCCTGATCAATTCCAGACCGTGCTCCAAATAAGCACGAAACTCTTCCGAGGTCATAAAACCAATGATAGCTCCAGAAATACAGGGAACCGCAGGTTCGTAGTCGAAATACCCGCCATCTACCGTGTATAATCTTGTTTGTTGCTTGTCCTCCATGTTTATTTCATTAATTTATAATTGTGATCTGAGCCAGTTTTTTGCCATTTCAATATCACGGAAGCTATTAACTATCATTCCTCTATATAGCCCTGGCTCCTGGATATACCTTGTCAGCTTTTCCTTCGCAAAGTCGCTCTCAGGCTCAATGTAAGCGACGTATTTCAGGCCTGCTGCAACAGCGGCAGGAGTCCAATGCTCTATTACCCATTTTGAATCCTCAGGGCCAAAAACGTTTGCCTTGCTTAGATTGGCTATCCATCCAATCCTCGGATATTCTTTTATTTTTTCCTTAAAAAGTTCAAGTCCTCCTTCCATCCCCAGTGTAAACTCCTCAGAAAGCAGAACCCCAACTTTCTCGTCGATAAAACAGGGGACAGTCGGGTCAAAATCAAAGTGTATTTTATCTGTTACATAAAGCTTTGTAATGGCACTTTCTTTCATTTTTCAGATGTATTATTTATTCCGGGTTTTTGCTTGGTTATTATTGACCACAAATCCACTCTAAAGCATTTTTCATATCGTCAAAATATTTAGTTTGCCTCACCCCCGCTGTAATAGCTGTCCCCATTTCAACGGTATCTTCAACCGACATTTTGGTAAAAACATCTTCCGGCACCACAAATGCCGCCTGCGCATACCCTGCTTCAATGGCCTGTTTCAGCCAGACATTAGCTATCCACTTTTGATCATCAAACAAAACACACCCAAGCCGGACCGTGTCCCAAACCACTTTACTGGTCTTGAAGTGCCTGAGTGCTGCAATTACCTCATGCATAGCTTGCTTAAACTCCTCAGAGGCAGGCTCCAGTTTCCAACGGAACAACAGAACACTATTTTGGTGATCATACTGAATAATGGAACAGTCATTTTCAAAATGGTTCGAAATCGGATTTTTTGTAGTCATTTTTTTAAGATTAAAGCCAACCAACAGATGACTCTTTTTTTATTACCAGCAAGACACAGTAAAAGAGCGCACCTGACGGATGGCCAATGTTAAATCGAATTTTGATTGATTGGTAAAAACACAGGTAGACAATAAGGTGGACTAATAAAAAATATCCTTCTGATTGCCTTTAATGGAAGGGTGTTTTGGCTCAGGCGGAATTTCCGGGAAGACTCTAACTTTTAATCTCTATACTCCGCATACAGTTGTTAAGCAGTTGGCAAACCTATATAAGGGATGGTTTTATTGCTTAACACCGGCAAGCTTCATATTGCACGTCTCATTTTCATATCCATTTGCTCCCCAGGTTTTCAGGTTGGTCCGGTATTTTCCTGAAGCAAAACCTTTTAAATTAAAAAGCCCCGGGCTGCCCCCGGGGCTGTCTTAAGTCTTGGCTTAATTTCAAATAAATACCAACAATGGAATAGTCTAAAGTTTCACTATTACCCCTCCATGGATGTTAAAACCTGCCCTGCCTGGGTAAGTATTAATTACCCTCCTTGAAAACTCGGGATAATAAACCTGTTGATCAAGTATATTAACCATATAGCAGAACAAGGTAACATCTGCCATTGATGGATTTCTCAATAGTTCGGGCAAGTGCAACTGGATGTTGGCTGTTAAATAGTTAATAGCTTTCATTTCCGGGTTTGCATTGGTAGCAGTACCAACAAAATCAGCAGGTGTGTTATCCGAAGAGAATTTAGCCTGTATGTTCCCTCCCTTACTATAATAGGTATTGAATACCCCTACCTCGACTCCTCGCTCGCTTTCGTACTGCATACCAAATTTTGCCATATATAAAGGGGTTCCTCCATAATTTTTATATCCCAGATTGTTCTTTGTTTGTTGAGAAGCGAATGAGCCGACACCTTTCCACTGAGGAGAGAGATAGAATTTACCTTCGGCTTCAAATCCGTGAGAAGTTTGGCTTCCCCTGTTTACATACTGCACCGTGTTGGGTATTTTATTGGCAGGATCAGTGGCAGACGTACGAACGATCTGGTTAGTTTGGTCACTGGTAAAGTAATTAACCGAAGCCTCAAATTTCTTTTTAACGATAAAAAATTGGACTTCGGCTGTGCCTATTTCTTCCGGCAAAAGATCATGATTGCCTATTATAAGTCCTGGTATGTTCAGCGCTTTCTCTCCACCTGCTGTAGCCGAACGGAAAGCTTTACCATAGAGCAGTTTACCCCCAAAACCTGATTTACTGCGAACAACCACGGCCAAACGCGGACTATAGTGAACATCAATTCCAGTTACTTTATTGGCCTGCATGCCTCCCACAAGCTTAAGAAACCTGACAGGTTGGTAGGATAACTGAGCATAACCACTATACCAGGTTTCATTCCACTCCGGCACATAATAAAACCCGTTAGGGTTGTGGGTCTCCTTATTTTCCAGATAAGGCGTACCATCAGCATTGTTGGTTTCCTGAATGCCATGCCCCTGCTGATTGTTGATGTTAAAGCCAATCAAAGCATCCAGGTTGGAACGGATTTTTATAGAGTTAGACCATTCGGCAAGCAGGTCATTGGCAAGCGTAACTATAGGCCTGTTCTTATAGTCAGCCCTTGCCAAATCGAACGTGGTCCGGTTCCATGTAAGGTTAAGGGAAGAAGTCAGGAAAGAGGTAACCTCTTTTTTATAACCCAGGTCAGCAAACATCTTTTTAGAATAAACCTCAAATGGAATGGGTGTTTCATTTGGACCTGCACCGGAGGGCACCACCCACTGAGCTGCATTATGCATTGCTTCCCAGTTAGAAAATCCATAGAATGAATTGAAAGTTAGTCCTTTATAGCTTGTGTTAAGTGTTGCTCCGATATCTCTCCGAGCCATATTGATTGTTCGTGCCGGATTAACGATAGAGTCATAAACAGGTGAAGTGTTACTTCTTATGATCGCTTTCTCGCCCCTGGCGGTAAAATCCCAGCCATCAGTATTATAGAAGTTCAGGCTGGCATCTACGGTAAGGTCATTATGCTTGATCCCAGCATGTATACTACTTTGCCTTGTATCAAAGCTTCCGTATCTTGTAGAAGTAGTAAAATTGCTGGCAGTAGCCTTTTTGGTGATGATATTGATGACACCGGTAAAAGCATTTGTTCCATACAATACCGAACCGGGCCCGCGCACCACTTCCAGCCTTTCGATGGCATTAACAGGGTACGCATTTAAAAGCGGCATCAGAGTACCTCCAAGGTAGCTATCACGGTGAGGTCTCCCATCAATTAGTATCAAAACCTTGGTAGCCCAGTGTGCAGTGGCTTCCCCGCGAACTACAGGCAGATTATTAGTAAGTGTATAAGAGCCGGTCATGTATATACCCGTGACACGATCCAATACTTCAGCTAAGTTACTGGCTCCATAGGCTTCAATTTCATTGGCTGTGACCACTGAAACAATCCCTGGGGCATCCTGTACAGTTTCCTCCGCTTTGGACGCAGTGGTAACCTTAACATTAAGCAGTTCTTCAAGCGAAAGGTCATAAAGCTCTTGTTCCGTATAAGAGCTTTCATCTGGCTGTTCCTGAGCAAGTATGTCTACTAACGATGAACAGACCGCCAGCATTAGTAGGATGAAAAATTTGTAGAATCTGGTCATATTTTATTATGGGATTATAATTTCATTATTTAAGATTAGAAGTCTGATATCCTGATGTCAGCGTGAAGCAATGAATTGCATCAGACTATTATTGTGATGATTTTGCCGACTATATGAAACACGGTATAGATAGATGAGATATTCATTTTGGCCACTGTCATACCGTCAAGACAGGCCTGCTTTCTTTTCCGCTTTATATCTGCTTGCCCAGACTGAGCAATGCACCGGTCATCTGTAGTCTTCTCTTATCGAGGGATGCCTTGTTGACAACGAAACTAATGCTTTCGTCCTCTTTCAGAAAGCTGATACCTGCGCCTTTCCTGATCAGCCCGCCGTCCTCTGTAATAATCAGTATACTGCTGTTTTTTGCTGATTCAAGGAGGGGATTAAACTTTGAATTTTGCGAAGTGGGCAGGAAAACAACATCGCATTGATTAGTTGCTGAAAGGTCTATTTTGCGAACAGAGATATTGGAGTTGTTTCGTGCTTTCAGCATTTTCTCAAACTCGGCCTGTACAGGGGTGTCGCCAAAAAAACCCACCCTGAGTCCTGATTTATTGTCAGGCCAATTGGTGTTTTCAATAAACTTGTACAGAAAAATTGCCTGAATCCTGGTTTCCGGAACCTCCGCGAAAGCTGCTTGCATGGTGA
>NZ_SMLW01000211.1 GCF_009711405.1 Fulvivirga kasyanovii
AAATCAGTTGTCTTGTAATAAATGTGCTTTCCAGATCGTTGTCAAAGTGTAACATTTTGGAGAGTTCACATTATTATCCTAACGATTGTAAAAGCTGTACATTATTGGTTTTGGAGAAACACCAACGCCTGTTTAAAGTTTAACTATGAAATGGCAAAATAAAAGAACACTGACTGTTATTATAGGTTTGATAGTAGCCATTATAATTTTGCTAAGTTCAAACCTAATGGCAATACCTGACCTTTCAGAGTCAGATCCTCAATTATTATTTACTCCATTACAGCATCAGCAAATATCATTAACACAAACAATTATTTCTATAGTTCAAGAATACTTAAACCCATGAAAACGCTTTTTGTTGCCCTTCTTTTCTTTATCCCGTTTTTTGTAAATGCCCAGGATGTATATAACCTCGACAAAACTTATGAAGTTGATGCTGATGGCTTGCTAAAACTGACAAGCAGTGATGCCAAAGTGTACATTACCGGCAACGACCGTACAGATGCCCGGGTGAAAATATACAGAAATATGAAAGGTTCACTTAATCTGGGTACGAGCAGTTTTGCCGTCGACATCCAGGCTGATAATGGTAGCCTGGTAATCACTGAAAAATACAGCGGGAGCATGATAAACATTGCCGGATCATCTGGTGAAGAGTATAAAATTGAAATCGAAATACCTGAAAATATGAGGTTGGATATCAAAGGTGATGGAGATAAGTATGAGATATCGAATATCAGCGGTGCTATTGAAATGCATCTCGACGATGCCGATGCCGACCTGAAAGCGTGCAATGGAAAAGATTTCAGGTTTACTTTTTATGATGGAGATATTAGCCTTGATAAGGGTTCCGGAAATTTATTCGTAAAAGCCGATGATGGGGACCTTAGAATAGCAGAAGGCAAATTTGATAAGATCAATGCCACCATGGAGGATGGCGATCTTGTGATAGCAACCACGCTCACTAATAATGGTGAGTACTTTTACGATATAGAAGATGGCAACCTGATACTCAGCTTTACGGATGGTGGCGCTAAGGTTGATATTGCTCATGAAGATACGCAGATTGACGTTTCTTCCGACTTCATACCCATACGGCAAAGCGAAAACCGAACCAGGCTTGCCCTTGGGAGCAGCAATGCCAACGTAGAAATAAGAGCAGAAGATGCTATGATCAGAATGACTACAAAGTAAGATTTAGTCAAAGCAGCATTCCTAATTAGACCTAGCATTGCTGCGTAGAATCTCAATATTATTGGTCAGTTTAATATTCAATAGTGGTGAAACCACCTCTTGCCATAGCTCTGAGCATAGATGGATTCTCATGTAAGTTTGGCATCAATTTTTTTCCGGGCTGGTAGATTCTGCCTCCTCAAAGCTACCTTTATATAAGATGACCTCCCTTTCCTTTTCGGTAAGGCGCAGGTCATTCACATATTTTTGAGGTGTGGGCCTGTTAAGTGACATGAAGAATAAAAGGAGTACATAAAACAAAATAAAAGCCGCAGAAGTAGTTAAATACAAGCCCCCAACAAAAATCAATGAACCCAACTCAATAAATCCATATAATTTCAGGCTTGCAGCATAATAGGCCTCTAATTTATCGCGCAGACTTTCCTGCTGGTTCACACCCTTCAAATCCTTTTTAAACTTGAAATACCCACCAATAACGGCACTGGCTCCTAGCACAGGCAACAGGTAGGTCAGTATAAAAATCACGGCATTATCGTCAAGGGCAGGCTGTAGTTCTCTGTGCCTGAGTTCCAGAAACAAGTAAACAAAGGCTGCCAAAGGCAAGGCAAGCATGGCATGAAAAACAAAACCTAGCTTATTGTGAAAGTTTTCAGGGCTTTTAAAGGACATTTATGTAAATTTTGCGGTCAAAACTAATAAATTACTTCCTTCAAAAACAATATTCACTATTTTTGTAGAGATGGTGGGCGTAGAAAATTTAAGCAGAAAAGAACAAGTCATAAGAACAGCCTCCGAGCTTTTCAAGCAAAAGGGGTATTCTGCCACCTCCATGCGTGATCTGGCACAAGCACTTGGTATTGAGGCAGCTAGTCTTTATTCTCATATTAAATCCAAGGAAGAGATCCTTCAGGCATTATGTTTCGAAATGGCCAAAAGGTTTCAGCGGTCACTCAAAGAAGTTGAAGGGGCTGATATTTCCTATAGTGAAAG
>NZ_SMLW01000218.1 GCF_009711405.1 Fulvivirga kasyanovii
CTTTTGTGGAAGTATTTCACCGCAACATTGTGGTGGATATACCTTAACCGGTAACCCACTTTACCTTATCTTCTACAGGTTTGCGTTTGCCGGCAGGCCACTTTTCACTCTTTGGCATGCCTATGTAAAGAAAACCCAGTAACAGGTCATTTTCGCCCAGCCCGAAAAATGGCTTGGCTTCTTCATAAAAAGTAACGCCTCCGGTACTCCAGTAGCAGCCAATCTTATGTGCCGAGGCCGTGAGCCACATATTTTGCACAGCGCATGCAGTAGCGCAGATTTCTTCCACCTCGGGTACACTTTGCTGTTCATCTCTATGCATTCCTATGGCTATGACATGCGAGCATTCCAGAGGCTTATTTTTTAACTTTAAATACGTTTCCTCTTTGAAAGCGTCCTTATTGCGCTGCTTGTAGATGTCTCCCTGAAAATCGCCCAGCTTAGTCAGTCCGTCACCTTTAAATACTACAAACCTCCACGGTTCGGTAAGTTTGTGTGTCGGGGCCCAGTTGGCATTGTCCAGCATCTTTTCAATTATCTTGTCGTCAACCTGCTCTCCGGAAAACATATTGGTGTATATTGACCGGCGAGTAGCTATGATTTCATTTACCGCTTCTATAAAATTCATTTCTTCTTGTTTTTAATTCAGTAATTTAACCTCGCAAAAATATATCGGTTTAGCCTTTAGAGGCTTTAAAATGATTAAATATATAGAATGAAAAACACAATCCTTCTTTTCAGCCTTTTCTTTTCGGTGCAGCTCTTTGCCCAGCAACAAATTGAAACCGGGTTTGAGCAAAATGGTGGCACCTCACCTTATCATAAAGTGATCAGCTATTATAAAACCCTGTCTAAACAATATGCTGAGGTTGATATCAGTGAAATGGGTGAAACAGATAGTGGCAAACCGCTGCACATGGTCATTGTGGACGTTGATAAAGATTTTGACCTTAGAAGATCGAGGGAAAAGGGTAAGACTATAATCATGATCAATAACGGGATACATCCTGGGGAGCCGGATGGGATCGAGGCCTCTCAAATGCTGGTGCGCGACTATATGGTTAGCTCTAAAAGGAAAAAGGCCTTGAAAGATATAGTGCTGGTAATCATTCCTATTTATAACATTGGTGGTGCATTGAATCGTAATACTCATAGCCGTGCAAACCAAAACGGTCCGGAGGAATACGGCTTTAGGGGAAATGCCAGGAACTACGATCTTAACAGGGATTTTATCAAGGCCGACACTAAAAATACCCTTGCCTTTTATGAAATATACCATTTGGCCCAGCCGGATATTTTTATTGACACCCATGTGAGCAACGGGGCTGATTACCAGTACAGTATCACTCACCTGGCAACGCAGCATAACAAAATCGGAGGTGCCATGGGCAAGTATATTGAAGGGAGCTTTATACCTCAATTGGAGGTATTGATAGCAGACAAGGGCAGCGAGATCATTCCCTATGTTAATGTGTTTAACCAAACCCCTGACTCAGAAGGGATCACCCAGTTTATGGATTATCCGCGGTACTCTACCGGGTATACTACTTTATTCAACACTTTGGGTTTTATGATTGAAACACACATGCTAAAGCCTTTTGACGTGAGGGTAAAAGCCACTTATGATTTCATAGAAAGCGTAATAGAAATAGCGGGGAAGGACGGGGAGAAAATTCAGGAGATACACCGGGGAAGCGTGTTAAAACCAGGTAACCTGTACCCGGTCAACTGGAAACTGGATCGTTCCGCATCAAAAAATATTGATTTCAAAGGCTATGAAGGTGAAATGGTGGAAAGTAAGGTTACCGGCCAGCCGCGCATTTTTTATAACCGCGACAAGCCATTTAATAAGAAGATCCCTTACTATAATACCTTCATTCCGACCAAAGAGGTAATCATACCCAAAGCATACATAGTGCCGCAAGGGTGGCATAAAGTGACAGAACGGCTAAAACGCAATGGGTTAACCTACACTCGTCTGGAGAATGATACCACCATTAATGTGGAGAGCTACAGAATAGCTGATTATAAAACTGCATCATCAGCTTATGAGGGGCATTATCCGCACAACAGTGTCGAAGCCGAAAAGTCAAAAGAGGCAGTAAGTTTCAAAGCAGGTGATTATGTTTTTCAGGTTAGCCAGCCAGGTGGCAGGTACCTTGTGGAAACCCTGGAGCCTGAGGCAACGGATTCTTTTTTTAACTGGAATTTTTTCGATACCATATTGCAACAGAAGGAGCATTTCTCTCCCTATGTGTTTGAAGATATTGCGTGGCTGTTGCTTGAAGAAAAGCCTGAGTTGAAAAAGCTTTTTGAAAAGAAGAAAAGCGAAGACAAAGAGTTTGCTGATAACTGGTATGCGCAGCTAAGCTTCATTTATATGCATTCCCCATATTACGAAGAGGCCCATATGCAATATC
>NZ_SMLW01000259.1 GCF_009711405.1 Fulvivirga kasyanovii
CTGCTTTTTTTGTTTTAAAGCAATGCAAGAGAACCAGCGGCCAATGAATTGGTGAAGATGCCCAAGGTTAGGTAATGATCTTTCCAATTGGTACAAATCAAACCGCCTTGACTTCTTGCTGGTCGATCAGGCTGGCACTATTCGAACCGAAATAGCCATCGTCTAGTACTAGTAGCTCATTGCTTGTCACGGACGAGTATATGCAAATATGGGAGATTGTGGACTTCAAATACATCAAAATGTTAAACTTGAGAGGGCTACAACCCTTGAATTTATTGAAATATCGCCCATATTGTCATCAGGCGCTACTCATCTGATGTGATAATTCTGAGCTTGTTCAAGTGACAAGTTCTTATCATTATCGTATTGTCTTCCTGTTTTTATAACCATCAATGCTTTAATTTTATCAATCGGGTTGTAGAAATCCTTCTTATCATAATTTATCCCAAGCTCATTTAAGTATTGAATTAATAAATCAGAGTCTATTTTGTCTTTTATTTTTCTTTTTGTTTTGTACCTCTTAGTATCTTCGAAAGGAAGTGGTTTCCCATAGTCATGGAACTCCCATCTACTCTCGATATGAGCAGAAACCACCCGTAACTGTTCTTCCTCAGTTTCTTTGTTCGGATTAGAAAATTCAAACGTAGTAGCATCATCTGTGTTAGTAGCTCTAACCATCTCGCATTTCAATCTATCTGACAAAACATTGGGAGCTGAACCATCTGTCCCAAGAATTGTATTTGATATCATTGCAGTCCAATCACTTGTCGTTCCATGAAATAAAAATCGTCTTATCTCGGTTACATTTATGGGCAACAATTCAAGTAAGTTTGATTCTAAATCTTTTTTTAGACTAACTATATTTAGCTTTCTGTACTTATTAATCTCAAGAGGCTTTTGCCATTTCATAAATTCGTCTGTTACAGTTTTAATATCTGCTTTTAAGAAATAGACTGAATCAGTTAAGGGAGTATATTTATTTTCAAAGAAAATCATTTGGTACATGGTGTGTGCCTTGAATGGTGAATATAGCTCAAGAAGATGAGTGTTCCAAAGGGTGAGTCTCGTAGGCGCTGGGGTCGTACGCCCTGGTCATATCTGCATTTTGTTCTTGGAAGATAAATGTGAGAGGCGCACCGTGGGCTTATGGCTCATGGCCGTCTACTCGATTAGCGGTATGTGGTTTTGCTTCTTTGTTCTTTTATTCAGTTAAATGACTGTCTGTATTCCAAAGGCGAAAGGTTTGTTTTTGTTTTAAATAACTTACTGAACGACTGTGAATGTTCAAAGCCAAATTCATAAGCAATTTCACTTACTGATAAGTTGGTATTTGATAATTTTTCTTTTGCTTTCTCAATCAATTTTTCGTGGATGTGTTGTTGTGTGCTTTGTCCTGTCAATGTTTTCAATAAACCACTTAAATAGTTTGGTGATACATTTAGTTCATTAGCAATATGTTGTACCGTAGGCAATCCACTTTCGATTAAACTTTCCTGATCGAAATATTCCTTAAGTATTTCTTCCAAACGATTTAATATTTTATGGTTGGGTATTTTTCTGGTGATGAATTGACGATGATAAAATCTGTTTGAATAATTGAGTAACACTTCTAGTTGGGCAATGATCAGCGGTTGACTAAACTTATCAATATTTGAAACGTATTCCTGCTTGATACTTTGAAAAATATTGATAATGGTGGTCTCCTCTTTATCCGAGAGGTGTAAGGCTTCATTGGCCGAGTAACTAAAAAAGTCGTATTGTTTTATGGTTTTTCTCAACGGGCTTTGCCATAAAAAATCGGGATGAATGAGCAGCATCCACCCTGAAAGCCTATAATCCCCTTCTGTTTCGACTGAAAAAACCTGTTTGGGAGAAATGAAAAACATTACGCCTTCATCAAAATCGTACGTTTGTTGACCATATTTATATTTTACCATGGAATCGAGATTTCTTTTTAATGCAATAGAGTAAAAGTCAAATATCCACCGCGTTTGCTTATTGGCCGAAAGATTACCTGTTTCATCCAAATTGATTACACTCATCAATGGGTGTTCAGGTTTAGGCAAGCCTCGGAATCGATGATATTCGCTTATGGTTTTGATATGATGAGGTGGTATATTTTTCATAATCCTATTTCTATAGTTGATTATACGCTTCAGCAAAATCTTCAGCAAAATCTTTCAGTTTGACCTTGCCCATCCTTTCGGGTTTGTGCATGTTATAATGTTCGTACAATAAACCACTGTTTATGGATGCATACATTTCCGTCAAACCTGCCGCTATTGCTGGTTGCATTCCTGCTGCTTCCAAACCATCTTGCATTTGTTCATCCGTAATAGTTACCCATTTCAAGTCTGGGTTTCCTATCGCTTCACCTAAAATAGTTGCCAATTCATTGTAAGTAAGTTCATCACTTGTTACATAACGTACTTTACGGCCAGTAAGTGGTGAGGTTATTTCTTCGACGATGGCGCTGGCAATATCCGTGGGTGATACCCACGCATTTACAACTTCACCACCGATATTAGATGCCATAAACCCATTTACTTTCGCAGAATGAACCTGCAGTAACAAATTGTAATAAAATTCGGTCGGGCGAATATGGGCAATGGCAACATCCGAAGATAGTTCGTTCAGGATGTTTTCCACGTGATGAGCACCAAGAAGCAGGCCGTTCCCTTTCTCCATATTTCCTCCTATGGTACTTAAGTTAACGACTTTTTTCACTCCTGTTTGCGCAATGGCTTGTGCATAGTTATTCCCCAGTCTTTTATAGTAGCCAAGTAAATCAAGACTATGATCAAAATAGTTTGTTGGTGGTACCATACAAAATACAGCATCAGCACCTGCAAATGCTGAAGTAATAAAATCAACATCTTCTAAAGAGCCAATTGCTGCTGTCGCTCCCATAGCTTCAATATCTCTTTGCCTTTCAGTATTACTGCTTATAACTGTTACCGAACATCCTTTTTGTACCAACTCTTGGGTTAGCGGTCTGCCTATGTGACCTAATGAGCCTGCAAGTGTAATTTTCATCTTTTCTGTTTTATATTCATTGCGAAATTGCTTAGCAAAATTCCGCAGAAACAGAAAGACATTTGTAGTCAAATATATGTTTGTTGTAGGCTAATGTAAGGTCTGTAATTTTTTTCTCTCTATGTTTTGCGGTACCGTGATATTATTATTGCTAACAATTGAATATATGCAACGTTGCACGCATACACTTATATCCTTCCTAATCTAAGGTGTTTTTAATCTCTTTCAAAGAGTGAATTGCAACATGCCTATAAATTTCAATAGTCCGGCTTTACGCACCAGCCGACAACTTCACATTCTCCACAACGATCATCATCCCCCCAGGAGCATTGAGCCTGATACTTTTA
>NZ_SMLW01000475.1 GCF_009711405.1 Fulvivirga kasyanovii
TTTTACCATTGGCTACAGTTTCTTACTTTTTATAAAGTATTAATTGCCTATTGCTTTTCCTATTGGCTATTGCCTTGCCAATTGTCTCCAAAATACTGAATACTCACATCTAACGACTCTCATCTGGCTCGGGTACTACTGCTTTAAACTCGGCAATGAAAGAGGTGCCTTCTCCAAGGGTGCTCTCACACCTTATCGTTCCGCCCATGGCTTCTACAAATTGTTTTACGATGGAGAGACCGAGGCCGGTTGATGTTTCGTTGCCGGTAGGCCGTGCGGTTAATTTTTGATATTTGCCGAATAGTTTTTTCTGGTCTTCGTCGCTTATTCCCGGGCCCTGGTCGGTGATGTTAAAAATGACTCTATCATCTTTTTGTATCAGGCTAACGGAGATCGCTGTGTCGACGGGTGAAAATTTAAGGGCATTTGAGATCAGGTTTTCAAAGACCTGGTTCATGAAGCTGATATCAATGAGGATGCGCACATTATCGTCGATTTGTTCATCGATAGTGATTGCTTTTTCTGCTGCCGTGATTTTATAGCGCGACACACATTCTTGCAATACCTGCGAAAGGTCGGTTTCCTCCAGCCTGATGTTGAGCTTTCTAGATTCTATGGCTTCAATATCCAGTATTTTGCCGATCATTTCATTGAGCCTGTTGGCACTTACTTCAATACTTTCCAGGTATTTCAGGGTGTCATCATCCAGGTTGGCGGTTAATTTGATGATGGTGGTAAATCCCTTGATCTGGTTGAGCGGACTCTTGAGGTCATGGGCAACGATGCCTATCAGGTTATTTTTTTCGTTATTGAGGTTAATGAGCTCCTTATTCTTTTTCAGGATCTCGTCTTTTTGCTTTTCTACCTCGGCATGCATTTGCGAGATAGTCTTATTGGCTTCGTGGAGGTATTCTGCCTGGTCCATGATGGACTCTTTCTGCATTTCCAGTTCCTTGTTTTTTCTTAGGATCTGCTCGTGGGCTACCCGCAATTTTTCTGTCTGCTCAGATATCTGTTTCTTTTGCTCCCGGAGTTCGTCATTCTTTTGCGAGATTTCCTCATAAGCCTCTTCCAGGTTATCCGCAAGCAGCATCAGGTCTTTTTTCTTGTATTCCAGCAGGTAGTTGTTAGAAACTACCGTTTCATTGGTTTTTTTGAGCAGAGTGATCTCCTTTTTCAACTCCTGGGTTTTCAGGTCCAGCGTTTCGTTGTACTCAGATTTCAAAGATTTGGATTGCTCTTCTACCGAGGTAATATTAAAAGCCACTTTCTCTTTGTATGCCTCTATTATCTCAAGTATTTGGTTTCCGTCCGCCTGAAGAGCGGCTTCTTCTATTCTATCAATAAGATCGAAAATGTCCTTTTTAGCATCTTGAATGCCTTTTAAGACCCCTTTAAATTTGCTCATTTAAGTTTGCAATATTAAATTTTATGTCACCATTCAGTTTATGGTAACCTAAAAGGTAAAAAATACTTTAGGTAAAACCATGAAATGATGTTTTTTTATTCTTTCAATCTTTTTTTGAGCTTCACGGGATTTTTACTTTTTCTCATTTTCATATTTAGAAATTCAACCACAAGGGAGAAAAACACTGCAAAATAAATATATCCCTTAGGCACATGGTAATGCAACGCTTCTATAGCAAGCATAAACCCTATTAGAATGAGGAATGATAAAGCCAATACTTCCAACGTAGGGTGTTTGCCAATAAAGTCACTGATCTTTTTAGAGAATAACATCATCACTGCGATAGATACTATCACGGCTATGATCATGAGGATGAGCTGGTCAGTTAAACCAATAGCCGTTAGTATTGAATCAAAAGAAAAGATGATGTCGAGCAGTATGATTTGAAAAATTACGGAAAGCATAGTGCCGCCAGTTTTGGTTGAACCGGTATGTTCTTCGCCTTCCATTTTTTCATGGATCTCCAGCGTACTTTTAATAATAAGGAAGATACCCCCGGCCAGAAGAATGAGGTCACGTCCACTGAAATCAATACTGAATAATGTGAACAGAGGCTCTGTGAAAGTGATGATCCAGGTAATCCCCAGCAATAAGCCGATCCGGAATATCAGTGCCAGGGAAAGCCCTATGTTTCTAGCCTTTGCCTGCTGGTGCTGAGGTAGTTTGTTAGAAACAATGGAAATAAAAATGATATTGTCAATCCCAAGAACTATCTCAAGGAACGTCAGGGTGAGCAACGCAACCCAGGTTTCTGGCAGTAAAAATATTTCCATGGCTTCAAAGATATAAGAATTTTCTTTTTCAGGTCAACCGACCCTTCCGAGTATAAGGAAAACAGGAAAGGTAACCACCTGGTTATCTCTCCAATGACTTTGAAGCTGGTCGATCAGGGGTTCAACCGGGTTGCTGTGCTCTTGTCGTATATAATGCTGTACGGCAGACCATGATTCCAGATAGCCTTTTAAGTGCTTTAAGCTCCATTGCACAGTATAATGAAAGTAAGTTTGGTGCGGATCTTTTAACGGAAAATTAATATCTGCATATTCCTTTAGCAGGATTTTGCGCTCCGGGTCCCAGTAACTTCCCACGATGTTGTCATGGAAATTTTTAATTAGGGGATCAATCGATTTGGCTACCTGCAATAAGTTATATCCCCAGTATGCCAGTATTCCACCGGGTTTGACCACTCTTTTAACCTCATTATAAAATGACTTCACCTCAAACCAGTGGAGTGCCTGCGCCACAGTCACCAGGTCGACACTGGAAGAAGGTATACTGGTTTTTTCTGCCGGGGCTTGCATGTAATGAATGTTCGGAGCTTTGATGGCGTTGTCCAGTTGCTTTGTGCTGATATCCGTAGCATACACTTTTTTAAACCGCCGTGCCAGTTGGTAGGCTACCTGGCCATTGCCCGTGCCACAGTCCCAGGCGCAATCAAAACTTTTAACATTATCAAAAAGGTAATTGAACAGCATAGCCGGGTAATGCGGGCGGTATGCTGCATACAGTTCTGATTGTTCTGAAAAGTTATCTTTTACGGACATGGTCAATCTGCTCTTCTATTAAAATTATCAACTCTTCCCGGTAATTCTACGGTTCGGTAACACTTTTTTTCAATAGGTAACAGCTTAAGGCAATTTAGCCTCAGAAACACAAAGCAAAACAACCATGAGAGATACAATTACCATTTTCATTTTATTATTAACGGCCACTACGGTTTTCGGGCAAACAGAAATTTCCGGACTTGTAACAGATAACCGCGGAGAACCTGTTATCGGGGCCAATATTTTCATAGTGGATAGTTATGACGGTGCCTCTTCCGATGTAAAAGGGGTGTTTAAGTTTTCAACTTCTGAGCAAGGCGCGCAGGTGCTTCGCGTAACTTTTATAGGTTATGAGACTTACGAAACGAGCATTGAGTTGTCCGGCGAGAATATAAACCTGACTATAGCTTTAACGGAAAAGGTGGACCGTCTGGATGCCGTTGTGATCAGTGCAGGCTCATTTACTGCCGGCGAGGAGAGTAGCCGTGAAGTGTTAAAGCCTTTGGACATAGTGACTACAGCCGGCGCTACTGCGGATGTTGCCGGAGCTTTAAATACATTGCCAGGCACGCAAAAGGTAGGGGAAACCGGCAGGCTTTTCGTACGCGGTGGGGAAGGCAGCGAGACCAAGACTTTCATTGATGGTATTGAGGTGCTAAACCCGTATTCTTCATCTGCGCCGAATACTCCGGGGCGTGGCAGGTTTTCGCCTTTCATGTTTAGCGGAACGAGCTTTAGCACCGGTGGGTATTCGGCGGAGTATGGACAGGCGCTTTCTTCTGCCCTTGTACTCAAAAGCAAAGATGTACCTGATGAGACAAGGACAGATATCTCGCTGATGACTGTTGGCGCCGATGTTTCACACACCCGTGAAATTAATGCCGGGGCCTTTGCAGGAAAACTGCAATACACTAACCTGACGCCCTATTTTGAAGCAGTGAGCCAAAGGCTGGACTGGGAGCGTGCCCCGCAATCTATGGAAGGAAACTTTATGCTGAGAAAGGAGCTGAATACGAAACATGAGCTTAAGCTATACTCCAATTTCAGTTGGTCGGACTTTATAATTTACCAGCCCACGATTTTAGATGGGTCCATAAAAGATAAGATAGACCTGACCAACAACTATCAGTACATCAACTCCTCGTTGAAAAGCATAATCAATGATCAATGGAGCGTGCGTTCAGGGGTTTCTTATACCAACAGCATTGAAAGGATCAAATTCAACGGGGTGAAAAATAATGAAAGGGAAGAGGGAGTACATTTAAAAACTGTAGTGGCCAATGATGTTTCGGAGAAGTTTTCGTTGCAAATGGGAGGGGAGCACTTTATTCGGAACTATGCCTTTGAGTATGCAGCCCTGCCGGATGGTAAACTGGGTTTTGACCAGGGACTGACAGCCCTTTTTGCAGAGGTTGACTTGTACACTTCCAACCGTTTTGTGACCCGGGCAGGAGTGAGAGGCGAGTATAATTGGATGCAGGACAGGTTTTATGCCGTGCCAAGGCTGTCGGTAGCTTATAAAACCGGGGAAAACAGCCAGATGTCCGTGGCCTATGGCCAGTTTAACCAAACCGGCAGAAATGATCTGGTGAGGGTGAAAAATGATCTTGAAGATGAAGAGGCCGACCACTATATTATCAATTATCAAAGAGAGGGAGATGGAAGGACTTTCAGGATCGAAGCTTACTACAAAAATTATGATAACCTGATCAAGTTTACCCAAACCGACAATCCGGAAAGCTATAATAACCATGGAAATGGTTATGCAAAAGGAATAGATATATTCTGGAGAGACAACAAAAGCCTGAAAGGAGTAGATTACTGGCTGTCCTATTCTTACCTCGACACAGAAAGGGACTATCGCAATTTCCCCTATGCGGCTGTACCTTCCTTTGCATCCGGACACAACTTTTCTGCAGTATTCAAATATTTTATCAACGCTTTGAAAACGCAGGTAGGAGGTACCTACAGCTACAGTAGCGGACGGCCTTTTAACGATCCTAATCTTGATACTTTTAACTCTGAAAAGACCGCAGACTATCATGACCTGAGCCTGAACGCCAGCTATCTGCTAAAGTCGAATATCATCATCCACGGCTCGGTAACCAATGTATTAGGGCTTGACAACATCTTCGGGTATGAAAGTAGTGAACAAACCGATGAAAACGGGCAATACGTACTCAGGGCCGTTAAACAGCCGGCATCGAGATTTATTTTCCTCGGGGTATTTATCACCTTATCAAAGGACAAATCAGTCAACCAGTTGCCTACACTATAATTGAAATCTACTGATAATCAAATTATTATAAACAATAAAATCGTAATCATTATGAAAACTCTAACTTTAATCGCGACCCTGTTTTTTGCCATGCACATAAGCCATGCTGCCCCGTCAAAGTATGAAGAGGCCATGCAGGAAAACATCAGTAAACTCTACGCATCAAGAACCATAGAAGAGTACCAGGAGGTGATCAATAAGTTTGATCGTATTGCCGCTATGGAGAAAGACAAATGGGAACCCTTGTATTATGCAGGGTTCGGATATATTATGATGGCAACAGAAGCCAAAGAGGCCACCGTTAAAGATAAGTACCTCGACCTCGCCCTGGAGAAAATCAACGGTGGTAAGCAACTTGTGCCGCAGGAATCGGAGCTGATAGCCCTTGAAGGTTTTGTGCACATGCTCAGGGTGACTGTAGATCCCGCTGCCCGGGGCGCTCAATACTCCGGCTTATCTATGCAGGCTTTTGGTAAGGCAGTGGGACTCAATCCGGACAACCCCCGTGCCCTGTACCTGATGGGCCAGATGGAGTATGGTACCGCACAGTTTTTCGGGTCAGACACCGGTGAGGCCTGCGAAAAATTAAAGTTGGCCGTTGAAAAGTTTGATACTTATGTGTCTGACAACCCACTGGCGCCTGCCTGGGGAAAGGGAGGCGCCATAGCGGCTATGGAAAGGTGTCAGTAGAGTATTTTGGGGGTAGTTTCAAGCCTGTGCTAAGGGCTTGAACTTTCCTTAATATTAAAATTTGAGACTTGTTTTCACCAAATGCCCGCTCCCATTATATCGACCTCACCACACCAAGATACTCACGCCATGCCCCAACTTCATCGCGGTACTGAAAGGCCATTACGCGGCTCATCTGGTGAATATGGTTGAGGTCATGCACAACCCATGTAGCCAGTAAATGCTTTAAGGTAACACTGCCCAGAGCGGGGTGCCTTCCTTTTTTATCCAGGTTTTCTTCAACCGGAAGTGCGCTTAGTGTCTTAAGACTTTCATGGCGAAGGCGCTCAAATTCAGTGAGCAGGTCTTTCAGCGTTTTGCCTTTGCTGTTATTGAATTGGGCAAACCTGTCAAAAGGTTCAAAGGGTTTGTCTTCACCGTTTTCTATGATCAGCTTCGCACGGGGAATCCAGTCTGTTTTCTCTCCATGGATCAGGTGGCCTACTATGTCAAATGCACTCCAGGTATCCTCACCTTCATTTTTGTGTGTCCAGTCGGCGGGCAGGTCCTGTAGCCAGGCATTCAGGATCAGGGGAGTTCTGGAAAGTAGCTCAGTCGATTGTTTCAGGTTAAATTCCATTGGGTTATCATAAGTTACAGTTCATCATACGGATTCTACAGCCCGGTAGTTATTTTTTGATCCTGGTGGCTGATACATGCATTTTTACATCATGTTTAACACAAAAATCAAGATGACCATGAGCAGATTTATTTTAGCAATTTTAGTAGTTTTTATTAGTGAGGTAAACCTTAAAGCACAGACGGAGGAGAAGCAAAAGCAGGCAAGCTTAACCGTTAAGATCGAAGGCAACATTTCATCAACAGGTAAGCTCCAACTGGAACTCTACAACTCGGAAAGCCAGTGGCTGGAGAAAGAGGTTAAAACTTTACACATCGACCTGGCCACTGATAACAACCGGACATTCGTTATCGAAGATTTGCCCGCGGGCACTTATGCAATAGCGGTGATCCATGACAAAAACAATAATGGCGAACTGGATATGGGCATGATGGGGCCAACTGAGAAGTATGGTTTCTCCAATAATGCAAAAAACATGTTTGGCCCTGCATCATATAGTGATGCATCCTTTCAAGTGGCAGATGATACGGTGATCAATATTAAATTATAAAAATGGAAGCTGTTATACATGGCATATTGCTGGCTCATATCCTGTCGGGTGGTGTGGCTTTGGTTGCTGCACCGGTGGCCATGGTGGCAACCAAAGGTGGGGAGGCACACCGCAAATGGGGCAAAGCGTATTTTTGGGCTATGACAGTAGTTTTTGTTACGGCACTTGTACTTTCTATTTTTAAATGGATCCCGTTTTTGCTGATGATCGCAGTATTTAGCTACTATTGGGTGGTAAGCGGCTACCGCTGGTTGTACCTTAAAAAATTGGGGAGTGGCACAAGCCCCGGGATGTTGGATTGGGCAGCCCTTACCATTGCACTGGTTTTTAATCTGGCGTTTACTGCGTGGGGCATCATTCAGGCCATAAGTGGAAACCTGGGTTTCTATGCATACCTTGCCATAGGGTTTGGCATTGGAGGACTGGTGGTAGCCTCGGGCAATTTGCGACGTTTCCTGAACAATAAAGACAGAAATGCGTGGCTATTTGAGCATCTCGGAGGCATGCTGGGAAGCTATATTGCAGCGGTTACTGCATTTTCTTCACAGGTGTTTTCATTTATGCCAGAGCTTTGGCAATGGATATGGCCTTCTATTGCCGGTGCACCGGTGATTGCCTATACTACCTATAAATACAAAAAGAAGATCAGTAGAAATCGCAAGGTCGAA
Source organism: Fulvivirga kasyanovii (assembly GCF_009711405.1). GTDB lineage: Bacteria > Bacteroidota > Bacteroidia > Cytophagales > Cyclobacteriaceae > Fulvivirga > Fulvivirga kasyanovii. The sequence continues at coordinate 7,818 of NZ_SMLW01000475.1, forward strand.
GATTTAATGACCTTAAAAGCCGAGTCTTAAAATATTTTGATAATTTCACCTTCTTATGATTGGCACACTTTCTAAACAAAACTTCTGGTATAGGCAGGCAAAAGAGATAGGTACTATCGTGTTGGTAAGCATACCTTTTACCTATGTTAGTTGCCCTAATTGCTTCAAAAATCCAAAATATGTATGGTGGGCATTGGGCATAAATGCCATTTGCTGGATTATTTTATGGAAGGGCAATTCCATTGTTGCTGACTTTACGGATAAACACTACAGTTGGGTCAAGTATCCGGTAAAAAGATTTCTGGTTGGCATTTTAGGACATACAGTTTATACCTGTGTGGCTATTACATGCATTTTCTATATCATGGAAGATGGTTTTGGAATATCAATGGGAGACATCTGGACTACGCTTACCTACTCCGTTGTTTTTACCATGTTGATTTCCCTGGTACTGTATAGTGTTTCTTTCCTGAAGTCGTGGCGGGAGCTGGCAGTGGAGAGTGAGCGCATGAAGAAAGAAGTAATAAGCTCTAAGTATGAATCCCTAAAAAACCAGGTAAACCCACACTTTTTGTTCAACAGCCTAAATGCGCTCACCAACCTGGTGTATGAAGATCAGGACCAGGCAGCAAAGTTTATCAAGAAGCTCTCTGATGTGTACCGGTATGTATTGGAGTCCAGGGACAAAGATCTGGTACAGCTTGAGATGGAACTGAAATTTGCTGCATCCTACCTCTTTTTGCAAAAGATCAGGTATGGTGACAGTCTGCTGGTGGCCGAGCAAAGCATGAAAACGGAAGGCTTTAAGATTCCGCCGCTCAGTATCCAGATGTTACTGGAAAATGCTATTAAGCACAACATCATTTCAGAAGATGAACCTTTGAAAATAGAGATCTACCAGGAAGACGGGTATCTTTTTGTAGTCAACAACCTTCAAAAAAAGAATATCATAAAAAGCGATTCATCAGAGATGGGGCTTGCTAACATAAAGGCGCGATATTCTTTTTTTACAGAAAAGCCCGTTATAATAGATGATAGCAACCACAAATTTACCGTTGGCCTGCCATTACTGAAATAGCTATGGATATACTAATAATTGAAGACGAAAAACCGGCCGCTTCGAGGCTGGAAAGATTACTTAAAAGCTACAATGACCAGATCAACGTTCTGGACAAGATAGACTCTGTGAAAAAAGCCATAAAATGGCTGCAATCGCATCAGCCGGAGCTTATTTTTATGGATATTCAACTGGCAGATGGGTTAAGTTTTGAAATATTCGAACACGTAGATATCCAGGCGCCGGTAATCTTTACCACGGCTTTTGATGAATATGCACTAAAAGCGTTTAAAGTCAATAGTATAGATTATTTGCTGAAACCGATCGATGAAGACGAGCTTGCAGGAGCTTTTAAAAAACTGGATCGCCTGTCCAACAACCATCAGCCGCAAAGCAATACACTGGCGCAGATCAACCAGGCCATGGCCATGCTCACCAATAAGTATAAGAGCAGATTTGTGATTAAGGTAGGAGAGCACATCAAGTCTGTTGCCGTGGATGAGATCCAGTACTTCTTTAGCAGGGACAAAGCCACTTTTTGTTGTGTGAATGATGCAAAAAACTACCTGCTGGACTACTCACTTGAGCAGGTTGAAGGCATGTTAGACCCTGAAATGTTTTACAGGATCAACCGGAAGTACCTGATATCATTAGAGGCAATTGAAGACATCATCAGCTATTCCAACAGCCGGTTGAGGATCGTTTTGAAGCATTGTAATGATGATGATGTGATTGTAAGCCGTGAGCGGGTGAACGATTTCAAAAGCTGGCTGGACAGGTAATGGATCAATCGGAATTTCTGGGGGAGAGCCTAAATTTTCACCTCTTTGCTGACAGACAGTAGTTAATCAGCAATCGGCAAAAGCAGTAGGCAACTCGTATAATGATAACAATAAGCGGGTTTAGCTGATTTTCAGTGGCAAGTTCACTTTACTTGTTTTACTTTCAAATCCATTTTACTCCAAAGGTTTAACGTTTGATCCCAGGTAATGAGCATCAAGCTAAATTTCTTTGAAGGTAAGTATTTTTTCCTCTGTATTGGACAGCCTGTTGATAAAAGCAGTCGGCAAACATGTGAAATATCAATGGAGGTTTTATACTGATTTTCAATGATCATGTTGCAAGTCTTTCATTTTTTTAATCCGTTTGCTTCACAGGTTTAAGTTTTTTCCCAACATAGTAACAAAATCAAATTATCAACTATATTTGATTTTGTTTTATCGATGTCTATGGAAAAAATGCCCATATCTCACTGTATCAACTGTTCCGCTGAAGTTAAAGCTACCTACTGTAGCGAATGTGGCCAGAAGGCTGATGTGAACCGGATTAAATGGAAAGTTTTATTGTCAGAATTAAACCAAAGACTTCTTGGGCTTGACAATAAATTTGCGAGAACGGTAAAGGACCTGACTATCAGACCGGGACGTGTAGTTAAGTCTTTCATTAAGGGAAACCGTGTTAAATATATCAATCCGGTGGGCTACCTGTTTATTCTGAGTACAGTTTATGTGTTGGCGATCTCCATGTTCAATGTGGACATGGTCGCGTTTACTAAAGATGTTGGTAGCATGTGGCGGAGTGAAACCTCGCAGGCTGTTGAAGCAGAAGGGTTCCAAAAAATGCTGATGGGGAACATGAAGATTTTGTCCTTTGGGCTGATCCCTTTTTTTTCATTGGGTGCCTATGTTGTGTTTAGAAAAAAAGGATATAACTTGCTGGAAACCTCCGTTTTGATTTTTTATACCCATGCACACCCGTTGGTTTTGTCTTTTCTGACGCTTTTGGTATATGTGGTTTTCGGAGTATCAGTTAATAGCTATGTCTTCTTTGTCACCATTTTATATTTTGCCTTTGCCTGTACCAGTTTTTACGAGGGCAATAAAGCTGCAAATTTTGCTAAGGGCTTACTAAGCTATTTACTCGGCTTTTTATTTTTTGGTTTTGTCATAGTAGCCTTTGCTGTTTTGCTGGCAGTTATTGATAAGGAGCTTTTTATGGCCATGTTTCCAAGGAAGCATTAGAGGACGGACAAGTCATCGTGCAACTGCCGTAGGCGCCTTAATTCCTTTCCATACATGGCCCTGGTAATCAGGTGCGTTAAAGCAAGTGCCAATAAAGCTATACCCGCTGCTATGCTCAAACTGAAAACAGGATCAGCCAGTGAATATGAACCTGTTTGATAATAATGTGCGTTGGCTTCATAAAGTAAATACAGACCGCCGGCTATGAGAGGGGTTAGTATCTTGTAAAGCACCAGATAAACACGCACCTTTTTAATGATCAGCGAAATGGCCTGTTTAATACTGTTCTGGTTGAGGTTTATTTTGTTGATGGTCAGGTATTTGATCCTGTAATGGATACCAAGCAGGATGGCTACGAGTACCAACTCCCCGCTGATCACATACCTGCTTTTAAGGCCTAGTATGAAGGTGATAGTGATAAACCCTGCCGTGGCCAGCACCATTAAAAAAGCATCGTTTAGCATAGACCGGTTAATACTTTTCAAGGATCGCCTGGTCTTGATCTCAAAGATGCTATCAAGCTCTTTCCTACTGTAATGTACAGGATTTGAAGTTTTCCAGGTCTCTTTTAGTTCGTCGAGTTCCATTATCTTGTTACCAGTATTTCCTTTAATTTTTTCTTTATTCTGTTGAGCCTGACGCCAACATTGGTTTCCGTGAGGCCCATAATGTCTGCTATTTCTTTATACGGCTTTTCATCCAGGTAGAGCATTACCAGGGCTTTGTCCGTTTCCGATAGTGTATCTATGGCCATGCGCAGGTTTTCATAGCGGTAAGGGTCGTTGTTTTCATAATATTCATAAGCCTTACTGTCAATGCCTTCACTGACTATCCGCTGCTTCTTTTTATGCCGTGAGATGGCAGTGTACAAAGCCACCCGATACATCCAGGTGGTAAGCTTGGAGTCCCCCTTAAACCTGGGGTATGCCTGCCACAACTGTAACAGGATTTCCTGAAAAAGGTCTTCATGATCATCCCTGTTGTCAGTATACATTCTGCATACCTTATGCACAATATTTTGATGCTGATCGATCTGATCTAAAAACTCTTTTTCTTTCAGTTTCACCTTGTTGCAACGATTCTTGATTTAATAGTGTCTTAGGAGAACTATTTCTTACAAAAAAATGCTAAATTATCCCACGGGTAGGAGGGATGCTCTTAGCACGAATTTTGAAGTACGTTATTTTGTCATAAATTTGCATGTTAAATATACGCTCGTGAGCCGGTTCCAACAAATATTCATTCTTCCCCTGTTTAGTACATTATTGCTGGTTACAAATATATCTGTGGCTCAGTACGATGAGGTAGGGGCTACCAATCGCATGTTTTATTATAGCGGGCATTTAGGGAATACCGAAAAGGTAGAGTTTAACCTGCAGATCAACGGCCCCACGGTTTCAGGATCATATATTGTAGAGCGTACGGGTGGCCTTTACACCTTTAGTGGAAGAATGGCTTCTGATAAAAGTGCTATCGGCCTTATTATTTTTGATGAAGAAAATCAGTTTATAGCCACCATAGAAGCAAAACTTATTTCGGAGGATAACAATTTTGCCAAAGAGATCAAGGGCAGATGGAAGTCTTCCGATGGTAAAAGACAGGTCAATCTGAACCTGAAGAAAGTTGCTGAACTGGCGAGTATTGATACCTCCGGCAGGTCGGGGCAGTATGGATTCACTTCTCAGAAAGACCTTAACGGACTTATCGCAGGTTTTGAGCCTCTTGATGATCACTCCGCAATTTTGACAGAGGATATGAGCATGGATATTTCCCAATGCAGCAAACCTTCCGTAAGTGGAGCTGCCGCCAGCAAAAAATGCTTTCTGAAAGACATCATCAATACCCCTGAATTTCAAATGCTGGGCAGGGATTAAATTTA
>NZ_SMLW01000542.1 GCF_009711405.1 Fulvivirga kasyanovii
ACATTAAACTATTCCAATTTATAATATAATTTAAATAATTAAACATACATTAAAAGCAATTTTAACCACAAAAATCGAACTAAAACACAAAGAAACTTACATCAAAAATAAAATTGACCTAAGTTTCTTTATCCAAAATCTCTGACCCAAAAACACAAAACCCCAACTTTCCTTTTGCATGTAATATCCACCTCTTTTTTGAAAAGCATTGTGGCTCAACGATTTGTATATTGGGTTCGAAATTAATATTTCCAACCTAAACCAACTTTTATTATGACTAACCCTAAATTACTGGCCATTGGTCTGGCCTTATGTCTATTTGTTTCCTGTAGTGAACAGGAGGATGTTGCACCCGAAAAAGAGGCTATTTCCCCGGAAACCATCGCTAAGCTGAATGCCCTGGGCTTCAAAACAGACAATGCTTTCCAGTACAATGGTTCTCTTATCGTTGAGGGCGATATTGTGCTTTCAGAAGCTGACCTGGATCGTATGAAACCGTCAAACATCGTGGCGGTTGAGGAACAGTACCATACAGATAACCTGGTGTCTTCGCTGCCGCGGACTATTGATGTGTATGTAAGTACCAGCTTTTCTTCCAAATACTTTACTGCGGTAGATGCAGCTATTGCGAGGTATAATAATGAAAATCTGAACCTTACATTCCAACGGGTGACCAGCTCAAGCGGTGCTGATATGGTGATCAACCCTTCACCATGGTGGTACTATTGGTTTGGTATTCTGGGTTCTGCAGGTTTTCCCACTGCGGGCGGCGATCCTCACAACGAGATCCTGCTCACCAAGCAATATTATGATGGTGTAAGTGATATCGGTGCGTTAACCACTACTATTGCTCATGAAATGGGACACTGCATAGGTTTCCGCCATACTGACTACATGGACAGAAGCTATAGCTGCGGTGGAAGTGCTGACAATGAAGGCGATGGTGGTGTAGGTGCCAATCACATCCCGGGCACGCCTACTACCGCTGATGCTGCTTCCTGGATGCTTGCATGCTCCGACGGCTCCGACAGACCATTTAACAACAACGACAAAACAGCGCTTGATTATCTTTATTAAAACCAACTAATTACCAAAACCAACTAAAACAAGCAGCTTTAGACAGGAACCCCGCTCAATGTGGGGTTTCTTCTTTTATATTGCTCAAATACACTTTTGGCTCGCAAGCCTCACATACCACGGTCCGGGTTCTAAGCTCCTCCAAACTTCCAAATACCCGCCTATTCGTCAAGGCATCGAACCACTCTCCTTTAAAATGTACTTTACCACAAACGGCACAGCGCTCTTCTTCGGCTTCCTTGTCTTCAATAAAACTGATTTCCGGACTGATCTTCTCAGTCCGGACCAGATCATGCTCAATATGAAAAGTATTATCGTCTGACCTGGATACCATCATTCTCATAAACTGGGCTTTGGAGGGACCATCACACCTGTAATGTAGAATATAAGGTTTCCCGGAGATCTTAACCCGGGTCATCAGTGCATCTAAAAACATCCTGGCAGCGTCGCCTTTAATGTATTTCCAGATCAAACTACCTTTGATTTTTTCCCCGATTAGCTGGGAGGCATTGTTATCCTCGGCCAGGGTATCCCACTGCTCGTCGGTTCTTATTATTCTGCATTCTGAGTCTACCCAAATAGATGCCATAGCTGATGTTTTAGTGCTGATTGTTAAACATTTCCATTAACAATTTCCTTTCTTCGTGGTTTTAGAAGAAGAACAAAAAATTTAAAATTACTTTGAACAGAAATAAATCAGTAGAATATATAGTGGCGATTGGGGCGTCGGCAGGAGGCCTGACACCCCTTCAGGAATTAATAGACTCATTACCCGATAATATAGATAATACTGCAATAGTAATAGCTCAGCACCTCAGTCCTGAGTACAAAAGTATGCTGACTGAGATCCTTAGTCGTAAAACAACATTACCAACTACGGCGATCACCGATGGTGTAGAGCTGGAACCAAACCATATCTATGTTACCCCGCCAAATTGTGATGCCATACTGGAAGGCACTCACCTGGAAATAGTTGAGACCAAGGCGGGTGGCCCCCGGCCAAGTATTGACCGGCTTTTCACCTCACTGGCCAGAGAATATGGAAAAAATGCTGCTGGCATAGTACTTTCGGGAACAGGACAGGACGGCAGCAAAGGTGTTATGGCACTGCGTAAGGCGGGTGGTCTTACGATCTGCCAGGACCTTGACAGTTGTAAATATTCCGGTATGCCACATGCAGCCATAAGTACGGGTATGATAGATGCCGTGCTTTCTCCGAGAGAGATTGGCGAAAACCTGCTCGATATGCTCCATGGCAACCGAAATGAAGCACAGGAAGAATCTTCGGAAGAAAATACCTTCTACGAATCGAGTGATGACATAAGTACTATTTTGAGCCTGCTGGAAGCTAAAATAGGAACTGACTTCAGCAACTATAAAGAATCAACTATTATCAGAAGGCTGGAAAAGCGGCTGCACGATAAAAAGTTTAATACAGTCGAGGCTTATCTGAAATATATAAGAAATAATGAGGATGAACTTGATGAATTCTTCAAGTACCTGCTCATAGGAGTTACATCCTTTTTCAGGGACGATGAAGCCTTTAAAGCCTTGAGGATTGAACTGGAAGACCTTATTCATCAAAAAAATAAAGGTGCAAAATTAAGGATATGGGTTCCGGGATGTGCCACCGGGGAGGAAAGTGTAAGTATTGCCATTCTTATCAATGAAATATTGGTGAAGACTGGCAGGTATGACATCAAACCGCAGATCTTCGCCACCGATATTAACACAGGTGCCCTAAAAACTGCTCGTGTCGGTATTTATAAAAAAGATAAGGTTGATGCAATACCACAAAATCTGGTGGACAAATACTTTGAAAAACTCAATGAGGAAGAATACGAAGTATGCAGGGACATCAAGCAAATTATACTCTATACCAAGCATGACCTTACCTCAAACCCTCCTTTCTTAAGACTGGATCTGATAAGCTGCAGAAATCTGTTCATATACTTTAATCAGAGACTACAGAACCACATTTTTCCAATTTTTCAATACTCCCTCCTACCTGGGGGCATCTTATTTCTTGGGAAGTCGGAGTCTGTTGGTAACTATAAAAACCTGTTCAGCACCATCAATGCTAAATACCGGATTTTTTCGCGTAAGGCAAGAAATCCTATGAAGCCGCTGAAACTGCCTTCAACCAAACCACTGGTGGTAGACAAAAAGGTTTCGTCCAAGCTTAATCTCAAAAATGAATCGCTTTCGATCCATGAAATGGTGAAAGAAACGGTTTATAATACCTATGAGCACCCTTATGTGATCGTCGATGAAAATATGGATATCATTGAGATATCCGGGGATACCAACAATATTTTGAAAATCAAGCCCGGGTTGGCTAATATGAATTTACTGCGGCTAATAGTGGAAGAGCTTCAAATTGAAGCCAGGGCACTTATTATGCAGTCTATAAAATCTCTGAAAATAGAAAAAGGCGGGCCTCGGCGTTTTCATGACAATAACCAAAACCATTTGGTAAGGATTATTGTAAAACCATTGATATATGCCAAGCCGGGCCATCCCTACTTTATGGTGATCTTTGAATCATTTAATGATATTGAGCCATTCTTCGTTAAAGCCGATGAAGGCGATGAGGCTCTCATGGAATCTCAGCGCAACCAGGAACTACAGTATGAGCTGATCAGCAACAAGCAACATATGAATACACTGGTGCAGGAGCTGGAAACCACCAACGAGGAGTTGCAGGCCCTGAATGAGGAGCTGCAATCATCCAATGAAGAATTGCAGGCCTCCAACGAGGAACTGGAAACGTCAAACGAGGAACTGCAGGCCACCAATGAAGAGCTTGAAAATGCCTACGTTGACCTAAGAATAGCCTCACAAAAGCTGTCAAGGCAAAAGCAAATGTGGGAAAAGCTATCGGTAACTTCTCCCGACCATATCGCGGTATTGAAAGGAGAAGATTTCATCTACGAATTTGCAAACCCTGCTTACAAAGCGTTATTTCCCAACCGTGTACTTGAGGGGCATTCGGTCATGAGTGTTATGCCTGAACTGGCAGCACATGGTTTTATCGATTTGCTGAGCAATGTTCGAAACAGTGGTAAAGCTTATCACCAGAACGAGGCGACAGTTACCATGGATTACAATGGAAATGGTGAAGAAACCAGGTACTTCAATTTCACTTATGCTCCTTTAAAATATTCTGATCATGATAAGCCTGATATCATCATTTATGCGGTAGATGTAACGGAGCACGTAAACAACCGGAAAAAAGCTGAAAACAGCGCCAGGTTCTTTAGCACACTGGCTGAATCTATGGCCCAAAAAATATGGACTATAGATCCTGAGGGCAGGATTTCCTACATCAATCAAACTATGATAAACTATTTTGGTTTTGACGGAGAATATGAAGACCTGAAACTCTCGGAGTATATTCACAGAGAGGATGTTCAGTATGCTCCCGATCTGACCAATGAAGAGGCTAAACAAAACCAGGATGGGTTTAGAAGACAATACCGCCTCAAAGACAAGAACCACAAATACAGGTGGCACCTGATCAGGAACACTCCTCTTTTTAACCAGGAAGGCAATTTGGTTGTATGGATATGCACTGCCACCGATATTCACGAACAAAAAACCATTGAAGAAAAGAAGGATGAGTTTATGAGCATAGCCAGCCATGAGCTAAAAACGCCTTTAACTACCGTGAAGGCATACCTTGAGTTATTGGAAGAGGTGCTGAAGAAAGAAGACCTGGACACGGCAAGGCTATACTCCCAAAAAGCCTCATCAGGGCTGAACAAGATCAACTCACTTGTATCAGACCTGCTGGACGTTACCCGTATACAGACAGGAAAAATGCAGTTTAACATCACAGAATTTGATTTTGACAAACTTGTGGAACAGGCAGTGGATGATGCCAGGCCACTGAGCAACAATCACAAAATCCTGCTCAACGGTAAATCAGGAACCAAGATCAAAGGTGACGCCAATCGCCTGGAGCAGGTTATGGTCAACCTGATCAGTAATGCCATAAAATACTCCAACAATGCCGATAAAGTGTTGATCAATAATTTCAGAGAAGATGGTCACGTGGTGTTTGAGGTGGTGGATTATGGACCGGGTATAAAACCTGAATACCGGGAAAAAATCTTCGAAAGATTTTACCGGCTGAAAAAGAACCATGATTTTACATCCGGACTTGGGATAGGATTGTATATTTCCAAGCAGATCATTAGCCAACACAAAGGAAAAATCGGTGTGACCGACCATGACAGCGAAGGAAGCAAGTTCTTCGTTCGGTTACCCGTTAATAATTAAAAAATACAAGGGACGGATCATCCGGTCCCCTGGGATCAGGCGAATTTCCAGGGAGACACTAACTTTTTTGCCTCTGTTTGACAGACAATTGTTAAACAGAGGCAAAAGCAGTTAGTAAATCAGAGTGTTATAGTAATATTCGAAGTTTTATCTTGCTCACCAGTTAAGCTTACTTTGAGGGTTCTTATTTTTCCGGTGCACTCATTCCACAGGTTTTACGTTTGACTCTTCCCCTGCCCTCCATAACCTTTACTTATTCACAACTGTTAGGTCAATAAAAATATTGTAAAAAGCCCCGGGGGAACAATCCGGCATCTGACTCCCTGAGGCTTTGCATAAGAATCAGGAATAACCGACAAATTTCCCTTGTTGGAGACACCTGAAATTCAGGCGGTTTTGCATACAATCGTCAACGCAAACGATTTCGGTATTTTTTTGGCCTAAACGGTCGATTTGTACCGAATAATCTCTTTACTTTCGTTCGAATTGCAGTAAGAAAAAAGCCGGATTTTGGGCATTTTTTAACTAACTTTAGATAAATGATAGTATCTCAATCACCATCAAAAACCAATCTAAGTAACAGCCTGGACAACCTGATACAGTTTGAGGAAAAGCATAACGGACTAGAAGGAAAAACCGGTAGCTATAAGTTCAGGGTTCTCGTATATTCATCAAATATTATCCGTATCCATGCCACTGCCAACGAAAATTATGATGAACATTCATATGCAGTGGTCGCAAAGCCGGAGTTTGAAGATTTCAGCCTGAAAGACTCACCGGATCACTTAATACTCAGTACCAGTGCCATTGATCTGAAAATCGATAAGCAACCACTTCGCTTCTCTTTTTACGATAAAAATGGCCATGTTATCAATGAAGACGACAGCTTTGGTACTTCATGGATCGGTGAGCAGGTTACCACCTATAAAAAATTGCAAAAAGGCGAGCGCTTTATTGGTATGGGAGAAAAGACAGGCCCACTGGACCGCAAAGGCCACGGCTATCAGCACTGGAATACTGACAGCTTCGCCTACGGCCCGGAAAGTGACCCTTTGTATTGCTCCACTCCATTCTATATCGGCCTGCATAGCAAGCTGGCCTACGGCATATTTCTGGACAACTCCCACAAATCGCACTTCAATTTTGCAGCATCGAATAACAGATTTTCAAGTTTCTCGGCTGACAGTGGCGATATGAACTATTATTTCATCCATCACGACTCGGTGGATGATATTATTCAATCATACACATACCTGACCGGCCGGATGTCGATGCCACCCTTGTGGAGCATTGGCTACCAGCAGTGCAGGTACAGTTACTACCCTGACAAGGAGGCGCTTACTGTTGCCCAGACTTTCCGGGACAAGGACATTCCTGCGGATGTGATCGTTTTTGATATCCATTACATGGAGAACTACAAGATCTTCACCTGGGACAAAGTGAAGTTTTCAGACCCTGAAAAAATGATAGCACGCCTCAGGGAGCTTGGTTTTCATGTAGTGGTGATGTGCGACCCGGGCATAAAGATCGAAGATGGTTACGAGGCCTATGAGGACGGCAAGAAAAATGATGTTTTCCTTAAATATCCCGATGGCAGTTATTACTCAGGCGAAGTATGGCCCGGATGGTGCCACTTTCCTGATTTTACTAACCCCAAAACCCGTACATGGTGGAAGGATAAGTTGAAGGGATACGTTGATATGGGCGTTCATGGCTTCTGGAATGACATGAATGAAATAGCCACCTGGGGACAGATGATGCCTGAACTGATAGAGTTTGACCTGGAAGGCCACAAAGGCACAACCCGCAAAGGCCGCAACATCTATGGTATGCAGATGGCCAAAAGCACATTTGAAGGATCAAAGCATCACCTCAACGGCAAGAGGCCTTTCAACCTCACACGCGCCGGCTTCTCCGGCGTGCAGCGCTACTCAGCAGTATGGACAGGTGACAATGTAGCCAATGATGAACACATGCTCGTAGGTGTAAGACTGGTAAACAGCTTAGGGCTGGCCGGTATTTCATTCGCCGGTTATGACGTCGGTGGTTTTGTAGGAAACTCCAGTGAGCATTTGTTTGCCCGCTGGGTACAACTGGGGGCCTTCTCCCCTTTCTTCAGAGGCCACAGCATGATCAACAGCCGGGACTCCGAACCATGGGCTTACGGGGAAGAGGTTGAAGAAATATCAAGAAACTATATCCGGTTGCGCTACAAACTAATGCCCTACATTTACAGTGCATTCTATGAATCTGCCCAAACCGGTACGCCGATAGCCAGAAGCCTGGCCGTTGATTACAGCCACGATGATAAGGTCTATGACAAACTGTATCATAACCAGTATATGTTTGGGAAAAATATACTCGTGGGTCCGGTGGAAAGCACCAAAGACCTGACGAAGGTTTATTTACCTGAAGGTGAATGGTATGAGTTCTTCACTGACAAACACTATCATGGCAAACAGGAGATTGTTGCCGAATGCCCGATTGAAAGACTTCCGCTATTCGTTAAAGCATCATCAATTATTCCGGTAAGCCCACAGGCAGGTTTCAACACCACCGACCTCGGTGATATATTGGAGCTTCATATCTATGCAGGGAAAGAGGCCTCAACATATACCTACTACGAAGATGACGGTGAATCTTATGAGTACCAGCAAGGCAACTACCACAAACGTACCATACAATACAACCCTGAAAGCTCATCCATAAAAATATCCAAAGCGGAAGGTGCTTTCAGCTCCCGATATCAGCATATAAAAATATGTTTCCATGGTTTCAGCCCTGATTCAGCAACGGTAAATAACGCGGCTGCCACGCCTGAAACACACGATTATCAGTTCATACTACCGATTTCAAACTTTGATCCTATTTACACCGAGCCTAATACAAGGCTTCTGGTGAAAGATCTCAGTATGCTTTCTTTCGACAATACCAACGAAGCAATTGAGATCAGGTGGTAAAGTGCTGACTTAAATACACTACATTAACCTATTCAACCCCATATGAAGAAGTATAGCTTACACTTTTTAACGCTTGTGCTGGCAGGCATTTGCGCATGCACCCCTGCCGAAAATGGCAATAAGGAGGCAAAAAAGGCCGAAGAGCCGAAAGAAGCCACATTTCCGCAACTGGCTGGCAATATGACCATTTATGAAGTCAATATTCGCCAGTTTACACCCGAAGGCACCTTTAAAGCTTTTAATGAGCACTTGCCACGGTTAAAGGAATTGGGCACGGAGATCTTATGGTTTATGCCTATACAGCCTATTGGAGAGAAAAACAGGAAGGGCACACTCGGCAGCTATTATTCAATCAAGGATTATGAGGCTGTCAATCCTGAGTTTGGTACGCTGGAAGACTTCAAAGCCACAGTGGACAAAGCGCATGAGCTGGGTATGTATGTTATACTCGACTGGGTGCCCAACCATACTGCATGGGACCATCCGTGGATTACGAAACATCCGGAATATTACGCTAAAGACAGTTTGGGAAATATTACTTATGAGGCAGACTGGACCGACATTGCCTTGCTGGACCACACCAGGCCGGAGACCAGAAAGAAAATGATCGATGCCATGAGGTTCTGGATCAATGAAACAGATATTGACGGTTTCAGATGCGACCATGCCGGCCATGAAATACCACTTTACTTCTGGGAAGAAGCCACGGCTGCTCTCGATCCCCTGAAAGACCTGTTTTGGCTTGCAGAATGGGATGAGCCCAGGATGCACCTCGAACTGGATGCCACCTACAACTGGAGCATACTGCATGCAACCGAAGATGTCGCTAAAGGAAAACACACAGCAGACGAACTGTACGAGTCTATTGAAAAGGACCTTGCCCATTACGGACATAGCCCTTTTAGGCTGCTGATGACTACCAACCACGATGAAAACGCCTGGGCTGGTACCGTATTTGAGCGATATGGAGAAGGTCACAAAGCCTTTGCGGTCTTTACATTCACCATTTACGGCATACCTATGATCTACAGTGGCCAGGAAGTAGGCCTTAATAAAAGACTTGCCTTCTTTGAAAAAGACAGCATCAACTGGCACGATGAAAAAGGACTGACCGACTTCTACAAAAAGCTCGTAAGCCTGAGAAAGAACAATGCGGCTTTATGGAGCGGTCAATACGGTGGGGTGCCTGCAAAAATAGATGTTGACAACGAAAACGTATTGGCGTACAGCCGGAAAAAGGATGGGAACGAAGTACTGGTAATCCTCAACCTCAGCAACCAGCAGCAGGAAATTGCACAGAACGCTGAACTATCTGGCTCACACCAAAACTATATGACCGGCGAGCAGGTGGATCTGTCTGGCTTGAAAACTTTAAAACCTTACGAGTACATAGTAATTATTAAATAGTAAATAACGACTGCCTTTCCTGATCAACAGAGAGGCAGTTTTTGTTTCAACCTACCTATAAAACTGAAAAATGGAGAAGGTATCCCTTACATCTGAAAAACCAAGATTAAGCTTTTGGCAGATCTGGAACATGAGCTTCGGCTTTTTAGGCATCCAGTTTGGCTTTGCCCTTCAAAATGCCAATACCAGCCGTATCTTTGAAACACTGGGTGGAGACACCAAAAACCTGGCGTTCTACTGGCTGGCGGCCCCTGTAACCGGCCTGCTGGTACAACCGCTGATTGGTTATTACAGTGACAAAACCTGGCACCCGAAATGGGGGCGCAGAAGGCCATTCTTCGCTATTGGTGCCATCCTGGCTTCAATAGCCCTGATCATTATGCCTAACTCACCGACCTTATGGATAGCCATCGGTATGCTATGGATCATGGACGCCTCCATAAACATAAGCATGGAGCCATTCAGGGCATTTGTAGGGGACATGCTCCCTCCTTCTCAGCGTACTACAGGGTTTGCCATGCAGAGCTTCTTCATCGGTATCGGTGCTGTAGTGGCCTCTGCGCTTCCGTGGATGTTTGCAAATTGGGTTGGCCTGTCCAATACGGCTGCAGCCGGTGAAATTCCTGAATCTGTAAAATGGTCATTTTATGTAGGTGCTTTTGCATTTTTTGCTGCCGTGATGTGGACTGTTTTATCTACCAAAGAGTATCCTCCAGACAAAGAAGACCTTGATCCTGAAAAGAAAGACGAGCCTATTCAGATCAGGTATGCACCTTCCGTATATATGAAAATTGGCCTTGGACTTTTGGCCATTGCTGCTTTGCTGACCATCTGGTTTTACTCCCGGCAACTGGATCCTCAGTTATATGTATTATGTGGTGTGATATCGGTCTTTGGCTTATCTTATTTTGTGGCATCATTATTTATGAAGCAAAATTTATATCGCAATGGGTTTGTACAGATCGTACGCGATTTTCAAAATATGCCCAAAACCATGATTCAGTTGGCCTTTGTCCAGTTCTTCTCATGGTTTGCCCTATTTGCCATGTGGATTTACACCACCTCCGCTGTTACAAGCCACATATACCTTTCCACGGACACCACGAGCCTGGCTTATAATGAGGGTGCTGACTGGGTATCGCTACTTTTCAGTGGATACAATGGCGTCGCAGCCATTGCCGCTTTGCTGTTGCCCTACCTGGCTAAATTGACCAGCCGTCGCGTCACCCACCTCCTGGCCTTAACGTGCGGTGGCCTTGGCCTTATTTCCTTTTATTTTATCAGCGATCCCGACTGGCTGATCCTGTCTATGGTAGGCGTTGGTATAGCCTGGGCCAGCATACTATCTGTACCCTATGCCATGCTTTCTTCTGCACTGCCTGCGAAAAAAATGGGTTACTACATGGGTATTTTCAATTTCTTCATAGTAATCCCTCAGATCGTGGCTGCCAGTGTACTGGGTTTCCTGATCTCAACCTTCTTTAACAGCGAGTTTATCTATGCCCTGATTATCGGGGGAGCCTCAATGATACTGGCTGGTTTGCTTTGCCTCGGCGTCAATGACAAAGATGAGGTGCTTATGAAGGAAAATGCAGCCTGATGTAATTCGGAAGAGGTAAATTACGCTAAGGCTTTATAATCTGGCATCAATTATGTTAATTGTAGCACTTATAAGCCTTAGCATATAAAAAGGACTTTGGCCGTATCATTACGGATATTACCGCTAAAGCCATTTTATATGTGAGTTGAAACTTACTTGCATATGAGAAAAATTTACTTTTTGTTATTACTGTTCGCACCGCTACTACTTACAGACTGTACGTCTGGTAAGAAGGCATTTGAACAAGGAGATTATTACGAAGCTGTTTTAAAAGCAGTTAACCGCTTACGCCAAAAGCCTGATCATAAAAAATCGAAGGAAACTCTGCGGCAGGGCTATCCCCTGGCCGTCAAGACTATCGAGCAAAGTGCTACCAACAGCCTGGCCAGCAATGCTCCTTTCAAATATCGCGATGCCCTTAGAAGATACCAGCAAATCAACGTGATGTATGAGGAGATCAGAAGGTCTCCCGGAGCATTAAGAGTCATACATAACCCAAAAAATTACTACGACAAGCTGCCTGAGCTTAAGGATAGGGCTGCCAATGAAAGCTATGAAGCTGCCATGGCCGCACTAAACCGTCAGACCCGCGAAGATGCAAAAACGGCGTACTTCCTCTTCAAAGATGTACAAGGGTATGTACCCGGATATAAAGATGTGCTTAATAAAATTGAAGAAGCCCACTTTCTGGCTACACTTAAGGTAGTGGTAGAGCAGATTCCGGTCCATTCAAGATACAGGCTAAGCGCGGCCTTTTTCCAGGACAAAATTGAAGAATACCTGCATTCTCAATTCAGGAGCAACCAGTTTGTGAAGTTCTACACGCCCCGTGAGGCTGAAAAAGAGCAGCTTCCTTTTGTTGATCAATACCTCAGGCTTGAGTTCGATGAGTTTACAGTAGGTGAAACGCATGTAGTAAAGGAGACAGAAACTTTCAGCAGGGATAGTGTAAAAGTAGGCACGGTGGTGATTGAAGGTGAAAAAGTAGATGCCTACGGAACCGTAACGGCAAAGCTCACCACCTGGAAAAAAGAGGTGATCTCAAAAGGCACCTTCAGTATGAGAGTTTTTGATGCACAATCCGACGCCGTACTCACCCACAATAAATTCAATGGCGAATTTGTATGGTTCTCCCAGTGGGGCACATTCAGTGGGGACGAGCGCGCTTTGAGCGAAGAGCAGCTAAAGATCTGCAATAACTCCGAAGTTCCTCCACCTCCTCCTCAGGACATGTTCATCGAATTTACCAAACCCATTTACGACCAACTGACTTCCTCGGTAAATTCATTTTACTCGAGATACTAATGAAAGGTCAGGAGGATTTTTTTGGAAAAACTATAACTTTTCACCTCTATGTTTGACGGACAGTTGTTAATTGGGCAAAAGCAGTTGGCAAACCCATATAAGATAATAATAGATGCGAGTTATTGATTTTCAGCAACAAGTTTTACTCAATAAAAAAGCCCTCAGATTATTCACCTGAGGGCTTTTTTATGAGTCGTCATTCTGCCCGATCAGCTTTTCTTTTTATATCCCTTTCTGGGTTTTCCTGATCGCTTAAATCCGCCACTCCTTCTCCTTTTAGGCTGATACAGCGGGGCCTCTCCAAGCGATGCGGGCACTTTGCCTTTAGGAACGGGTGCTCCTAAAAGTTCTTCTATGCTCAGGAACTTGCTCTGCTCCTTTTCATTGATAAAAGTAAAGGCTACGCCCTTTGATGCAGCCCGTGCGGTTCTTCCGATGCGGTGAATATAATCTTCACCGTCGTTAGGTACATCATAGTTAATCACCAGTTCTATATCTTCAATATCGATACCACGCGACATGATATCCGTAGCTACCAGGATGTTGAGCTTCCTGTTTTTGAACTCTCTCAGCACCTGCTCCCTTTCTGACTGGTCAAGGTCGGAATGAATGTCCTCAGCCTTGAAACCAAGTGCCTTCAACTCTTTGGCCAGTTGCTTCGCACTACTTTTGGTACTGCAAAACACAATGACACTTTGCAGCTTTTTGGCTTGAAGCAGGTATTTCGCCAGAGGGATCTTTTGGTTGTCATAAACGGCAAAGGCTACTTGCAGAATCCGCTCGGCAGGCTTAGACACTGCAATATTGATCTCCACTGGTTCGTGAAGGATCTTCTTGGCCAGTTCCCTGATCTTTGGAGGCATGGTAGCCGAAAACAGCAGGTTTTGACGCTTTTTAGGAAGATAAGATATAATCTTCATCAGATCGTCATAAAAGCCCATGTCCAGCATCCTGTCAGCCTCATCGAGAATAAGGTGCTGTAGCTGATCAACCTTTACATAGCCCATGTTCAGGTGTGCGATCAAACGTCCCGGCGTACCCACAATTACATCTGCACCCTCAGAGAGTGCCTGCTTCTCACGGGTAAACGAGCTTCCGTCACTTCCACCATATACAGCTATGGAGCTGACAGATGTAAAATACGATAGCCCTTCCATTTGCTGGTCGATCTGTACGGCCAGCTCCCGAGTAGGCACTATGATCAGTGCTTTGATATTATTGTCATCATGTCCACCCGCCAGTATCTGGTGAATGACCGGTAGCAGGAAAGCAGCCGTTTTGCCCGTACCCGTCTGGGCCGAAGCAATCATATCCTTTCCACTTAATATTTCCGGAATAGCCTGCTCCTGAACCGGAGTAGCATTTTCAAAACCGATGGCCTCAATCCCCTCCAACAGGCGATTATCCAGGCCCAAATCTTTAAATTTCAATATTTACCTTATTTAAAGTCAACAGCGCCAATTACTTCGCAGTACCTCCCGATAGCTCATTGCTATCTTCAATTTGCGCAAGATACTCAAATTTATTACATAATCGTTGCGGACAAAATATTATCATTGCATTGTAATTACAAATTATATCAACAAAAAAATCCTTTTCATGTTTAAACAACTCATTTTTGACTGCGATGGTGTACTGGTTGATACCGAAATTATAGCCGCAGAGGTTATGACAAAGGCTTTTGCCCAGTGCGACATTCACGTGACTGTTGAAGATTACCTGACTACCTATACCGGAAAAACCATTAGCTCCATATTCAATTCGCTGCTATCACCGGAGCAGTTACAACAGATCAACCTCAAAGAATTCACCCACCAATGTGATGTTGATATTTATGATCAGCTCAGGCCGGTCAAAGGCATGCAGGATGTGGTGCGGACATTGCCATTCCCAAAAGCAGTCGTATCCAACAGCAGTTTGTGGCAGGTAAAGAAAGCGGTTAAGCATATTGGACTGGAGGACATCTTCAATGAGAAGTTTTTCTCCTCCGAAATGGTGCCAAACCCCAAACCCTGGCCTGATATCTACCTGCATGCAGCCAAGACCCTGGAAGTAAGCCCGGAACATTGCCTGGTTGTAGAAGACAGCAAGAGCGGCGTGAAAGCAGCCGTTGATGCAGGTATGACGGTGATAGGCTTTACCGGTGCCAGCCACATACGCAATGGTCATGGGGAAATCCTGCTGGAAATAGGTGCCAGTCATGTAGCTTCAAACCCGGACGAATTAAAAACACTCATCGGCAAACTCACTGCATAACAAAAAACCTTCCCCATTTTTGGAGAAGGTTTTTTACTTATTATTTATTTTGAGTTACCTCGTTTCTTTTACTTATACTCCGTAACGTCAGTGGCAAACAGCATGATCTTGGCTGTAGAACCATCTCTGTTTTTGATCGGCGCATAGCTTTCTTTCAGGTATCTCGTTCTGCCTGACTTATCAAGCCTCTTATATTCGCCTTCTTTAGGTTGTCCCGAAGAGAGGTCTCGCCAGAACTGCTTATATTCATCAGAAGTCTTCTCTTCCTTGGAAACGAAAATTCTATGGAACTCCCCTACCAGCTCGTCCTTGCTGTACCCCATCATATCGAGGAAGTTGCGGTTCACATTTACAATCTTGCCTTCCGGATCAAACTCTAAGGTTGATACAGCCTGATTGATAGCTTCCATGGTATTTTCAGCCTCAGCCTGTCCTCTTTGCATCTCTTCCTGAGTCGCCTGCAGCTCTTCCATATTCTGCCTCATTTCCTCTTCCTGAGACCTCATTTGCTCGGTCATTTCCTGAGACTCTTCAAGCAGGCTCTGCGTTTTGGCATTGATCTTCACCGAAGATACGGTAGAAGCAATAGTCTCGGCTATCTTTTCAACAAAGTCTATTTCGTGCTCTTCAAAAGCATTGAATGAAGCAATCTCCACCACACCGTATATCTCTTCGTTAACTTTCAACGGCACGATCAGAATACTCTTAGGGTTAGCATCACCCAGACCTGAGGTGATCTTAATGTAATTGTCAGGTACCTCTGTCAGATAGATAGTATCCATCTCTAACCACACCTGCCCTGCCAGTCCTTCTCCTTTGTACACTTTCTGGTTGAGGTACTTCTTTTTATCCCAGGCGTAAACAGCCATCAAAGTCATGTAAGGATCGTCAGAACCGTCATCTTCAATGATATAGATACCACCCTGGTTGGCTCCCATATACTTGACGAGGTTGCGAACTATATCATCGCAAAGTTTGCTGATATTGTCATTGTTCTTCCTGAGTATGTCACCAAATTTGGCCAGACCCTCTGTAGACCAGTTCCTTTTCTTATCTTCCTCAGCTACACGTGAAAGGTTCTCCCTCATTTCCAGAAGGGCGTTACCCAGTACATCATGGTCACTTAACGGTGTAAATTCAGAATCGTACTTGCCTTTACCAATATTTTCGGCAAACAATGTAGTAGACCTCAGCCCATGGATCAGACTATCCATGGCCTCCGCCATCTCTCCAATTTCGTCATTATTAAACTTGCGACTCGAATCATCAACCAGCTCTCCCTTGCCCAGTTTGACCACAATGTCCTTGATATAATTAATAGGCCGTGTGATGGACCGCGCCATAACAAAGGCCATGAAAAGACTCAGTGCCACTATAATGGCTCCCAGAATGATCGTAATACTTCTTAACTGGTCTGCCGCCTTTTGCAGGTCAGCATCAGACTCCTCTGTTACCTCCTGCTGCATTAAAGCAATCTTGTCCAGCATCGAAATGATGGAGGACGTTAACGGAATAACCTGGCTCTCAATGGCGTCCTCTGCCAAAAGTTTTGTCAGCGGATCCTCGTAATTCTCAAAGGTTACCAACTGCCCCATTACTTCCTTCTCTACCTTTAGCAGCTTGTCAAACTCAACGAAAACCGAGTCCATCAACTGCTTTTGGCTGTCTATTTCCCAGTCTACCATCAGGCCGGTGATCTCTTCTTTCAGTTCAGGGTAGTCAAACTCGTGAAGATCACGCAGGGCGTCCTTGTCATCGGTATTACTTTGAAGGTACACCCAGTTGGTAATAAGCATCTTGGACCTGGTCACCAAAAGGATGAAGTCATTAATAGCCTCTTTTGATGGCCTGATAACCTCAGAAGAGCGGTTTACTACCTGATCTATCACATTACCATTGTAAAAAATGATAGAAGCATTGACAACAAACAACACAATGAGGATGAGAAAACCACCGAAAATCTTATTACCAATTTTGAATTTCATCTTTCGCATATAGCTGAATCTGTAGATTAAATGTATTTAAAGTTATATAATAATTGCTAACCGGGATAGCTCTGTTGATACTTTCAGGTCAGCACGATCCATAGCTGCCCTATTGAGTTCAAAAGCGAGCTTTCCGTTACGGATTACGAAATTAATATTGCTACCCTCCTTGCCCATGCCTTCTTCTTCGGTTATGATCATGGTACTCTGGCCTTTAAGTTTGGACAAAAGCCCCTGCAACTGATTACCCGACTCTTTCGACATAAACACAATCTCACTATCAGCAACTTCGCTGACAGAGTTGAATTTTTTTATCACAATAGTGCGGTTCCCTGCCTTTTTGACTTCTGCCATTTTTTGCAGATGAGGAATTAAGGGAGAGTCTCCCAGAACTCCAATAACAAAATCCGAAGAAGATTCTCCGGGCGGCCACTGGACGTAACGAATGAAACTATAAATGTAAACGGAATGTAACTGGTAATTTTGCGCCTGCACAGCAAGACCAAAAAATAAAAATGA
>NZ_SMLW01000042.1 GCF_009711405.1 Fulvivirga kasyanovii
CTATGTAAGCTATCATTAAATTTATCAACCCAAAAGTGCGTATAAATGTTCCTCAGAAGGTTTTGACCCTGCCATGATCCGGGAGATTCCAGATATTTTCTTTAAGCGCAGTCATGAAATCACATTTTATAACGAAAATTCTGGAATGACGGGTTATTGGAGACAGGTGATTATACCATGTCTTCCCGGAATTTTCGCGGAGTAGCAGAGAAATATCCGGAATCCCGAACTGGAAGCACCTGCTAAAACCACCCCACTTACGAGCTAATGCGTACATACTAAAACTTCTCCCTTGAGGGAGACATGCCGAT
>NZ_SMLW01000004.1 GCF_009711405.1 Fulvivirga kasyanovii
GAAGCTGGAAGCCGTGCAAAACCGGGTGTATATGGATACTTTGAGTGCCAAGCAGTCGATAGCAGTCACCCTTACCGATCTGGCACAGGGCTACCAAAGAAAGTACGGAAAAAGTGATACTACCTTTGTGATGGACTGCTTAAATCAAGCCCTAGCACACTACCCCCTCTATGCCCATGCCCGTTTGCTCAAAGCCGAAACACT
>NZ_SMLW01000134.1 GCF_009711405.1 Fulvivirga kasyanovii
AGTGATGCTGAACAACAGCCAGATCGCGGGACCAGCAATCAGCTTACCGGTAGGTCCGGGTGATAAGATAGACATGGAAGTATATAGCTATTACGAAGCTGGTGACTATGGAAATTTGCAACCTGCCGATGCTATCCTTGCGGCTGTAGCCGGGGCGTTTGGTGGCGCAAATGGAGGTAATACCTTTGAGCAATCGACTTACGATGCTTTTACTGCTGAGAATGGTACAAGTTTAGTGGGTAATGGTAATAACGCAGGAGACACAAGGCCGGCGGCTTATCTCAACTACATTCTCTTCGATGAGCAAATGAACTTTCAAAAGGATGGCTTTATACAGGTTGGTATCAATGCCAATACCCATGAGGTTTTAGCTTTAAATGATATAGTTGTAGATAAAGCAGGCTTCATCTATATTTACCTAAGCAACGAGAGCAACAGCTCTTCGCGCGTGTTCTTTGATGATATGAAGGTGGTGCTTACGGAGAGTAGTGTGGTGCAGAAAGATGATTACTATCCTTTTGGGTTAACCTTTAACTCTTACCAGAGAATTACCACAGAGCCTAATAAGTACCTCTTTAATAGCTTTGAATTGCAAAAATCCCTTGACTGGAATGTCTATGATTGCCATGCTAGACAATATGATCCAACTATTGGTAGAATGTTAAGTGTTGATCCTCATGCTGAAGCTTATGAGATTACAACTCCTTACAATTATGCTTTTAATAATCCGTTATTTTTTGTGGATCCGACAGGAATGGATAACATAATTTATCTTTTAGCCACTGAGGGTTTTGACAGGGATGTAGCACAACAAATAGTTGATCAGGCTAATGCGAACTTTGAAAAACTCGGTTTGGAAACTCGTGTTTCCTTATATGACTCTGAAACAAATGGTCAATTTGATGCTAGTAATTTAGATGACACCGATAATTGGGCTGTTATTGGTACTGATAGAAAAGCAATTGTAGATAAAGCCACGTCAATAGATAAAGAGTTTGGTGAAAGTATTGAATATTGGGCTAAGAATAACAGTTCGACTAACCCTGAAACTTCAAACCCAAAAACAGGTAGCAATGGAATTGTAATAGATCATGATGACACGAATTTAGGAAAAAGCAAAGTGACAA
>NZ_SMLW01000224.1 GCF_009711405.1 Fulvivirga kasyanovii
TTTAAGCGAAATGGCCTTAGAAAAAAATTTGGTTTCTGCATCGCCATCAGGCCGGCCTCCACAGGTACACATCAATTTGTAGAAAAATACAACAGTCAATTTTACTTCTCAATCTATATTCATAAATAAACTTCTGAATATCAGCAACTTAATTACAAAAATGTGATTTGGCACAATTCTGTATCCTTTCCAGGTAAATGAATTTTTAACCAAAACGAATAAAATGATGAAACTGACTAAAATATTTATAGCTGCATTTGCACTCACTTTCGCCGCCATTGTATCAACCCAGGCAACTCCTACAGAAGTAAAATCAGCAGATGAGGTTATTTTAAAGATAGACCCTAAAAAGACCGAAATAACCCCTTCTGAACTTCCTGCATCTATAAAGGATGCTATCATGAATGGCGAGTTTGCCAAGTGGAACATCGCCAAAGTTTATAAGATTACCTACTCGGAAGATGAAAGCAAGGTGGAATATGAGGTACACTTTGCCAATGAACAAAAGCAAAAGCAAATAAAAGTTTACAATAAAGAGGGTGCGCTAATTGAGGACTAAAGGATGGATTAGTCTTTTCAACAGCCAATAGCACTTCTTTAACTCCGGAAAGGCCCGCTTTAACAAGTGGGCCTTTATTTTTGTTAGCTTATAGATCACATTTGCCCTAACAAACCGTTAAAGCATTAACAAAGCAAGAACTAAGTAATGGCGAGGATTTTAATAGTTGAAGATGATGCCTCCTTTGCAACCATGCTAAAGGGGTTTCTGGTAAAGAACAGTTTCGAATGCGACAATGCCTCAAATGGCATGATGGCCTTAAGAAAGCTTAATGAAAAATCTTTTGACATCATACTTTCGGACCTAAAAATGCCAGATCTCGACGGGCTTGACCTACTCAAAGAAATAAAGCGGAAGGACCATGACTGCAGCGTTATTATTATGACGAACTACGCCCATATCAAAAGTGCCGTCAAAGCCATTAAACTTGGAGCGTTTGAATACATTGCCAAGCCGATTAACCCGGATGAGTTATTGGCCATCATCAATAAAGCTTTGATCAAAAAATCGGCTGATGAAGCCCCTCCTGTTCCAGCTACATCAAGCTTTGAATTTGTACATGGCCAAAGTCCTGATTTTCAAAGAATAATTCAGCATGTAGGGCTGGTGGCCGAAACTGACATGTCTGTTCTGATACTTGGAGAAAGTGGTACGGGCAAAGAATATATCGCTCGCCTGATACACCAGAAAAGCAAGCGGAAAGACAAGCCATTCGTATCTATAGATTGCGGTGCGTTGTCAGAAAACCTTGCGGCCAGTGAACTATTCGGACATGTAAAGGGAGCCTTTACAGGGGCAATAAACGATAAAGATGGACAGTTTAAACTTGCTAATGGTGGCACCTTGTTCCTGGACGAGATAGGTAACCTTTCTTATGAGGTACAGGTGAAGCTGCTCCGTGTACTACAGGAAAGAAAAGTACGAAAGGTAGGCGGCACCAAAGATTTTGATGTAGATGTAAGGCTAATTACGGCAACCAATGAAAACCTGAGCCCTGTAGCATCTTCCGACAGCAATTTCAGGGAGGATTTATTTCACCGTATCAACGAATTTCAAATTAACATACCACCACTAAGGCAACGAAAGCAGGACATAGAGGTTTACGCCCAGTATTTTCTAGAAAGGGCCAACCACGAACTCAACCGCAATGTAAAAGGTTTTTCAGATGAAGTAATGGAGGTATTCCTGAACTACGACTGGCCCGGAAATATACGTGAACTGAAAAATATGGTGAGGAGATCCGTGTTACTCGAAACAGAGGAGTACTTGAGTTCTGACAACCTGCCTGAGCTAACTGCTGCAGAAGGCCTGTTGTCTTCCGAAAAAGAGCATAGTCAGCCGAAAGACCTAAAAACGCTGGCCATACAAAGCGAAAAGGCTCTTATAGCGCAGACTCTGAAAGATGTAAAGTTCAATAAATCAAAAGCCGCCAGAATTTTGAAGATTGACCGCTCTACTCTGTATAACAAAATCAGGAAATACGAACTGGAAGCATAACCACGGCCACTTACGCGATCACTTGTTTCCTGATGCCATTGAGCAATTTATGGGAGTAGTGCTCTATCTGCAGAAAATGTTCATTCAGTTGCTTTTTACTCATGTCGGAGGCATAAAGCTCCAGCTTTTGCAGTAATTGATTTAGTTCATCCTGGTCATAATATGATACGGAGGACAACATCTTATGAGCATAATTTTTAATGGTCCTAGCATCTGCTTTATCCACTTCGGCTTTCAGCAAAAGGAGATCTTTTTCATGGTTATCTATGAATGTATTTACATAGGTTATCAGCAGCTCCTGATCTCCGCAGGCAAATTTATAAACCTTGCTTAGATCAACTTCCGCCACCTCTTCTGCCAATAAACCTGCAACTTTCTTAATATTCTGGCCGTTCAGCGGCTTCTCCAGTACCAGATTAGCCCCCTGTACTTCCA
>NZ_SMLW01000069.1 GCF_009711405.1 Fulvivirga kasyanovii
CACTTATCCATTTGAAGCTACAGTGGTCTATCCACATTTTTGTAGCGCCATATAAAAGCACCCCGTCAAGGGCTTCAATAATATGGGGATTAATGTCCCAGATCTTGAGGTTTCTCATAATCACATTGCTGTTGTCACGATTATACAGCATCACGCCCCGCAATGAAGCTCCTCTTCCCATGCCTATTATAGTTTTGTTGGATTGTACCCAAATCCTTCTTTCCCATTGTTGGATCTCTTTTGTGGTTGATTCAGCTCCGGGGCATGTACCGCTACTGTTCCAGTATCCTTTATAACCGCCACTTTCCGAGGTGTTAACCGTGCATGGTTGATAACATACTGTTACTTTTCTGAAGTTTCTGAAATCAATTGTTCCTTCCGGTACTAAAATAATTTTAGCTTTTTCTGACTCGGCCGCCTCTATTAACTCTTCTGCCGAAGTTACTTTCACTATTTCAGCA
>NZ_SMLW01000264.1 GCF_009711405.1 Fulvivirga kasyanovii
AGGTCTGAAAAAATAACCCGCGGCCTCAGGGTCACACTCGTCATGGCCATTTGTCCATTTTCATTTTTATCCATAATGCCCTCTGCCTCGTCTTCATAGGCCTCGATCACATAGCTTTTACTGGCGGCTATGGAAAGAAAAAAGAGCATATGGCAGCTCGAAAGTGCCGCAATAAAAGCCTCTTCCGGATCAATAGCCGAGGCATCTGACATAGGCACAGGCACCACCTGAGGCGATGATGAGGCTTTGACGGCCACACCCCCGTCAAATGACCATTGATGCACCCGGCTGTATTTGTTGTCAGTAAAACCCTCCGCTGCACCCTTCTTCCAAAGTACTCTGGTTGTGTATTTCATTTGAATGTTGAATGTTTAATGTTGATTCTGTTGCTAAGGTAGGTGCTAATAGTTGCTGACATTTCATCCTGAAATGAAGTATGGAATTCCTGAAACAACCGCACAGGCTAACTATCACTAGTGATGGAAAAATCGCTAAAAATAGGCATTGACAGTTTGAAAGTTAAGATGCAGTTTTACATTATTTAGAATTAATCTAAATAATGAAGCCCTTGTTGATCCTGCACCTCATATTTTAGACATGCTGCCGGGGCAGGATCAACCAAGGCACCAAAAACCAAAAAGATCATGGATCATACTAATTACGACACACTGATTGCCCAGCTTAACCGCGAGCTGGAGAACAAGCAAAAAAACAAGGCACGGATCAGATCAATCATTGAAGAATCTGAATGTCCATACTTAAAGAAGGCGATAAACCCAGCTCAGAAATGAATTGTAACGCAGAAAAGCTGGTTTTAACCAGAAACGGGGCTATCACTCAATGCCGGGGTTGTCAACGTATAGGTTTTACTTACAAGAACCTGCTGATAGGTTTTGACCTGGATCAATTCCTGGGCTTTAGTCGGTTCCTCTCTAAAGTCAATTTCGAGAAATATTGCATAAGATGCTCCGAAAGCCCTCCCTATCTCATCATCAACACCTGCCATCACGACATTCAGTTTGCGCTGAACCGGGAAGAGTTCGAAGAGTTTAAGGACATGTCGCAGCAGGCACGGCTGATGCTGGAGGTTTTGGGGATATTGAGTTAGCGAGTATACACTAAATGCCGCGGAGTCCTCTTCGAGACATCTGCCGGGAAGTAGAAAGTATATAGTTTTGTTTGAAAAGGTTCTATATGCCCCAGATCTTCGGGACCCCTGATATTTTCAACTAATGCAGCAATGAAATAACTTTCACTCAAAAAAATTCAGGGGTGACGGGTTTGGGAACGGTTTGTTCCATTCGTTTTGTAATGTGATAAATAAATCAACCGAAGAAGTACCAGTAACGTCAAAAATCCATTTCCGCGTCGCAGAGGGCATTCTGACTAAAGCTTATCTACGGTTCTCTGCCGGGTGAGGTCTTTTACTCACATGAAAATCTACCACTAAGCTTATACCCCATCGTTCCGGAATTGTCGCAGTGTAGCGGAGAAAATATCCGGAATCCCGAACTTAAGAGCACTTGCTAAACATGACCTGCATAATGTCAGATGCATGCATAAAGACTGACTTTGTTATATTTGAGCCTCATGAAGGTTCTTCTCAAAATACTTCTTTCCGTTCCTCTCCTCATTATTTTATACTTTGCGTTCAGCATCAGCCATAAGCTTTATTACTCGCCCTGTATAGATGAAAACGGCATTAACAGGGACCTTTATGCCCAACTAAATTATTTGAACCTCAGGAAAGCAGACCATGCAGCAGAAGAAATGCAGTACCTGTACCCTGAAGGCCTGATGTTTTTTGAATGCCTTTATGGCCTTGCCTGGACGGATTTTTTAACAGGGACAGAATACAATTCTGAAATATTTCAGGATGGGCTTAGAGAGATCGATAAATCCTTAGCAGCAACTAATTCAGAAGCAGCCAAAAGTATTTTCCAGGGGAAAATGCTGCTTACCTATGGAGCATTTTATAATGGATGGAACAACTACCTGCTAGGACGAAAACTGGAGATTATACCACAAGAAAAGTGGTCTGATGTAGAAATTAATAAATTTAAAGTGACCTGCGCTAATATAGCCAGGGCACTAAACTCTTCGAGCACTCCTTACCTGGAAAGCTACACCAATGCAAGCTGGCCGGCTGATATGGTGGTTTGCATTGCATCTTTGGCTTTGCATGACAGACTTTTTGAAGACAAGTACACTGCGCTTATTCAAAACTGGCTGGAAAACGTAAAGCAAAAACAGGATCAGAACGGCCTGATTCCTCATGCAGTAGATGCTGCAGATGGGGCTGTAATTGAAGGAGCAAGAGGGTCTTCTCAGAGCCTTATACTTTCGTTCTTACCCGAAATAGACAGTTCATATTCACACCATCAATATAAATTATTTAAGCAGTTGTTTATTCAAAAAAGACTAGGGCTCAGTGCCATATTGGAGTATCCTAATGGAAAAACTGGTAAAGGAGATATAGATTCAGGCCCGGTTATCTGGGGTATTGGCCCGGCAGCAACTATCGTGGCTCACCGCGCTGCCATAAAGCATGATGACCTTCAATTAGCTATTGAGATAAGAAACACAATCGAAGCCTTTGGTTTTCCTGAAACAGTTGACAATAAAAAGTACTTCCTAAACGGCTATCTTGACATTGCCGACGCTTTTATCGCCTGGACGAGAGCAGCAAATCCATCTCTCAAATCAGAAGAAACCGAATGGTGGCAACTAAATTTCCACCTTTGGTCTATGATAATAATTTCTCCGGTTATTCTAGGTTTATTTTTGATCTGGAGAAAAAGAAAGTAACTGATAGCCTATAGTTCTCTGTGGGTAAAGTACGGTTCTACACACCCAGATCTTCGGGACCCCTGATAATTTCACCTAACACAGCAATGAAATATCTTTCACTCAAGAAAATTCAGGGGTGACGGGTTTGGGAATCGCTGGTATCTAGAAAGTTAAGCTGCCCTTTGTTTATAATGTCCGTGCTTTGGAACAGT
This sequence comes from Fulvivirga kasyanovii, assembly GCF_009711405.1. Taxonomy (GTDB): domain Bacteria; phylum Bacteroidota; class Bacteroidia; order Cytophagales; family Cyclobacteriaceae; genus Fulvivirga; species Fulvivirga kasyanovii. The sequence goes on from NZ_SMLW01000264.1 coordinate 3,003, forward strand.
TAAGCTTTACTAAACTTTCGGAAGTTTAGTAAAGCCGCAATTTAGTTCAGCTCACCGTTCACTGTTTACCGATCACTCCTCAACCGATCACCACGCATAAGAGCTACGTCAAAAATCCTCCTCCGCATAAAAACTACCGATCAGTTTCTCGGCATGGCCCCATAGTACTGTTGAGCCGTGGTTCATAACACTCACTTTTCCTATCACTTTTTCATAGGGCACATTGTGTTCAGCCCAGGTACCGCCATTGTTTGAGTCGTTTTGGAGTACGGGCTCCAGCCTGTCGAGCGAATGTGCAAATTTGGCTTCAGCAGTGTTTCCTTCTTCAAACTCTTCCCAGATGGCTATGAATTCGGCTGCCTGTTTTTCCGGCAGTAGTCCGAATATGCGTTTTGCGGCCAGCACTTCTGCTGCTTTGGAGTTGTCTCGTTGACTGTCGTAGAGAAAAGTATCTCCCGCATCTATCTCTACAATATCGTGGATCAGCACCATTTTAAGCACTTTTAGCAAATCTACTTCCTCATTGGAGTGCTCCGCCAGCACAAGGGCCATCACTGCCAGGTGCCAGCTATGCTCAGCATCATTCTCATTTCTGTTGCTATTAAA
>NZ_SMLW01000582.1 GCF_009711405.1 Fulvivirga kasyanovii
TTTCAGCGATATTAAGAGAGCAACTTTCCGGTGCTAAGACCGAAGCCGAGCTCGAAGAAGTAGGTACGGTACTAGAAGTAGGTGACGGTGTTGCCCGTATCTATGGTTTGTCAAAAGCACAATCAGGTGAACTTCTAGAGTTTGAAAATGGCCTGAGAGCATTGGTACTTAACCTTGAAGAAGACAATGTTGGTGCTGTACTCTTGGGAGATTACAAAGATATTAAAGAAGGAGACACTGTTAAGAGAACAGGAAGGATTGCTTCTATTAACGTAGGTGACGGTATGGTAGGCCGGGTAGTGGATACTCTGGGTAACCCTATCGACGGTAAAGGCCCTATCGAAGGAGAAACGTTCGAGATGCCTTTGGAGCGTAAAGCTCCCGGTGTAATTTACAGACAGCCGGTAAATGAGCCTTTACAGACTGGTATCAAAGCTATTGACTCGATGATCCCGATCGGTAGAGGACAAAGGGAGTTGATCATTGGTGACCGTCAGACAGGTAAAACTGCTGTGGCCATTGATACCATTATCAACCAAAAAGAATTCTACGAAAGAGGTGAGCCTGTATTCTGTATCTATGTTGCTGTAGGTCAGAAGGCATCAACCGTTGCGGGTGTTGTTTCCGCTTTAGAGAAAGCCGGCGCCATGGATTATAGTGTTGTAGTTTCTGCATCTGCTGCCGATCCTGCACCTATGCAATTCTTTGCTCCGTTTACCGGTGCTGCTATTGGTGAGTTCTTTAGAGATACTGGTAGACCTGCACTCGTAATTTATGACGACTTGTCAAAGCAGGCTGTTGCTTACCGTGAGGTTTCCCTTCTTCTAAGAAGACCTCCGGGTCGTGAGGCTTATCCTGGAGATGTATTCTACTTACACTCAAGGTTGTTGGAAAGAGCTGCTAAGATTAGTCAGAACGATAGTATTGCACAGGCAATGAACGATCTGCCGGAATCCCTTAAAGGAAGAGTAAAAGGAGGAGGTTCATTGACGGCACTTCCTATCATTGAAACTCAGGCTGGTGACGTTTCGGCTTATATTCCTACCAACGTTATTTCAATTACTGACGGACAGATATTCCTGGAAACTAACCTTTTCAACTCTGGTATCAGGCCTGCAATTAACGTAGGTATCTCTGTATCAAGAGTAGGTGGTAGTGCACAGATCAAGTCAATGAAGAAGGTAGCAGGTACCTTAAAACTTGACCAGGCGCAGTTCCGTGAACTTGAGGCATTTGCGAAATTCGGATCTGACCTTGACGCAGCAACCAAACTTACTATCGAGAGAGGTAGAAGAAACCTTGAGATTCTTAAGCAAGCTCAATATTCGCCCGTTCCTGTTGAAGAGCAAGTGGCTATTATCTACGTATCTACAAAAGGTATGATTGATGATGTGCCTGTAGATAAGGTAAGGGAATTTGAGCGTAACTTCCTTGACATGCTAAGAAATAAGCATAAGGATGTGCTTGATTCGCTAAGAGCTGGAAAGCTTGAAGACAGCACTACTGATACCCTGGCTAAAGTGGCTAAGGATCTTGCAAAAGAATACGCTCACTAATAAAATATAAAAGAATTGCCAGGTCGGGTAAAACTGATCTGGCAATACTAAAACTTGATTCGACAAAATGGCGAATTTAAAAGAGGTAAAAGGAAGAATTCAGTCTGTTACATCTACTCAGCAGATCACCAAGGCCATGAAGATGGTGGCGGCGGCTAAGCTGAGAAGAGCTCAGGACAACATTACTCAAATGAGGCCTTATGCTGAAAAGCTGACCACGATGCTTCAAAACCTTTCGTCTCAGGGAGGTGAAAGCGAAGAGAGCCAGTTTTCGGAAGTAAGAGCTATTGAGAAGGTGCTTATCATGGTGGTAACATCTGATAAGGGGTTGTGTGGAGCTTTTAACAGTAACGTTTTTAAAGCGGTTAACAGACATATCAAAGAGAATTATCAGGCTCAGTTCAACAAGGGTAATGTTACTATACTGGCTATTGGTAAAAAGGCTCGTGATTATTTTGTAAAAAGAGATTATAATGTAATTACTGATTACTGGGATATGTTCTCTCCCGTGTCTTTCGAGAAAAGTGTGGAAGCTTCTGAGTATGCTATGGAGCGTTTCGTAGAAGGCAAATACGACAGGGTGGATCTCGTTTACAACGAATTTAAGAACGTAGCTACTCAAATCATGAGGGTAGAGCAATACTTACCTGTGCTTCCTCCCGAAAAAAGTGGAGATAATAAGTATCAGGTGGATTATATTTACCAGCCTTCAAGAGAGGAGATCGTAAAAGATCTGATCCCTAAATCATTGAAGATACAGGTTTATAAAGCTATACTGGACAGTAATGCTGCAGAACATGGAGCCAGGATGACAGCGATGGATCAGGCAACCGATAATGCAGGAGAGCTTTTGAAAGAGCTGAGATTGACATACAACAGAACGCGTCAGGCAGCTATTACCAAGGAGATCCTTGAGATTGTAGCAGGTGCTGAGGCCCTCGGTTAATATGAATACAATATAGATTTTATAAGAGCGAATCGTAACAGGTTCGCTCTTTTCATTTTATCCCCACTTAGCTAATTGTACAGATACTTCAATATATTAAGTCTTGATGTAGTTGCAGGGGTCTGTGTCTGCTCCACGTTTCTGGGCGATTTTTTAGGAGTAAACCTACACTGGGGTACAGTGCTACTATTGGGCATGTGCGTATGGCTGATTTATACTTTTGATCACCTGAACGATGCCAGAAATATTCCTCATGAAGCCAGTACGGAAAGGCACCGGTTTCATCAAAGGAATTTCAATGTGCTTACCATGGTTTGTGTAATGATACTTCTGATAGCTGCATTTTTCGTATTTATTATTCCTCTTCAAACTTTGGTATGGGGAGTGGCATTATCATGTTTGGTGTTAGGGTATTTTCTGCTGCTCTACTTGTTAAAACTTAAGTCCTCTTATCATAAAGAAATTACGATTGCTGTTTTATATGCGGGTGGTGTCTTACTTCCGGCTGTGAGTATTTCCGATGGTACAGATACTTTTCAAGTGATTGTGGTGTTTATTCAATTTGCAATGCTGGCGTTCACAAACCTGGTCGCATTTGCCATCTATGAAACGGATTCCGATGAAAGAGATTATTCACCATCGCTGGTGCGCATACTCGGTGTTGACCGTGCAATTGTGCTGCTCAAGCTTATAGTTGTTTTCCAAATCCTGTTATGCCTGGCACTCCTGGGTATAAACCACTTTTTCGTTCTGGAATTAGTTTTGCTCTTAATGGTTATTTTATTGGGTAGTATCGTATTCTACAGACAGTTTTTCGCTAAGGCCTCACTATATCGTTTGGTCGGAGATGCAGTTTTCGTTCTACCGCTTTTCGTATTACTGGTTTAAGTAACGGCATACTTTACAATGGCGAGCAATTTCAATTCCGTGGCATTTATTTATGATTCACTGGCCGGAATGGTGTTTGGGAAATCTATTCAAAAGGCCCAGTCTGTTTGGTTGGATTCCATACCTGATGATGGTAAAGTGTTAATTCTGGGTGGGGGAACCGGCTTTATTCTTGAAGAATTGGACAGACTGGAGCTACCGCTAAAGGTGACTTATATCGAGCCGTCATCCGCCATGATGAGCCGCGCCAGGAAAAGATTGCCCTTCAAATTTATAGAGGTAGATTTTATACAGGATACTCACCGGGCTGCCTTTGGCATGGATAGGTTTGATGTAGTGATGACCAACTTTTTTCTTGATGTTTTTACACAGGATGAGCTAGGCAAAGTTGTACAACAGATATCCTCATTGGTTGATAAAGACGGCGTGTGGCTGTTGACAGATTTTGTCAAGACAGGGATATGGTGGCAGAATGCCCTGATTAAGCTTATGTACCTCTTCTTTAAAGTTACAGCGGGTCTGGAGGGGAATCGGCTGTTTAATTTTGAAGCGTATCTGTCAGAAGAGGGTTATAGGGCGGTAAAACAAAAATATTTTTATTTCGGTATGATTAGGAGCGACGTGTATAAGAGAACGGAATCCTAATTAATTATAGGTATTTGCTGCCTTCTCTTATACTCAGGCTAGCTAGCCGGTTATTTTGAATAAATTTCCTTACCCACTCGGGGTTTGTCTTAGAGTATTCTCTCAAGGCCCAGCCAATTGCCTTTTGAATAAAAAATTCCTTAGAAGCCATATGGGGTAAAATGGTTTCAGCCAATAGCTCCGTATTGGTCTCCTCTTTATATTTTAATTGGAAAAGAATAGCTGACCGGTTTAACCAAAAGTCATCTGAACGCTGCCATTTAGGAATAAAGAGATCAATTTTTTCGGCATAGAGCCTGAAATATTTTCCGGCAAGATTGGCAGCCGTCAGGTCAACAGTATCCCACCACTGTTTATGGGTCAGCATATATTCTAAGGTGAGTATGTGATCTTCATTCGCCTTTTTTGCCAGTTTTTCACATATATCCATTGCCGTTAGTTGTAATTCTCGTTCTGGTGCTTCCCATAGTTCAACAACTATCTGGTGTAAATCCGAAATAGGCGGAAGTCCATGGCTCTTTAAAAAGCCTCGTGTAAGCTCACGGCGGAGGGGAGTCTGGATGCCGAAAAACTCAAAGTTTCCACGAAGGTATTGCTTCATGACTAAGGCCTTTGATTTATCAGCGTACGGTTTAAAGTAGTCTCTTAACTGATGGGCATATGTCATTTCACAAATGGGTTTTTGATGCCATTGTTAAGCCTGTAAAGTGTTTCGGTTAGTCTTTTGTTTCTGGTATCTTCGCGTTTTGCAGAGGAAATCCATTGTGCATATTCTTTTCGGTTCGTATAAGACAAGCTGTCGTAAAATACTTTGGCCTCTGTGTTTTGCTTTAAAAGCTCTGCTAACTCTACCGGTAGGTCTATTTTTCGTTCTGTTTGGTCTTCTTCCACCGTTACCAGAACCTTGTCCCCTATACTCTTGCCGATAGCGCTTCTTATATCCTTTTTTACGATGAGAATAGGGCCACTACCCATATTAGCTATAGACCCCTGATAAGGTTGCCCGTCAAAAGTGGCTTTTACTTTCACCTGGCCTTTTGTGCCAAAAGTTTTCTCCATGTCAAAAGGTATTTGTACCCATGCGCCACCGGAGTTATTGGTTGCGCCTTGTATGATTACCTCAAAGGTTTGTGTTTTCGCCTGAGTACTCGTTTTTACTAGTGCAGCGGGTTTAAACCTGAGGGCAGACCAGGTATCGTTGATGCTGATTTGCGATACTGGCCGGTAACCCAGGGTAGTGAATACATCCCACCCGCGATCCCTGGTAATATCAGTTTTTATGATCGAACTTTTTTTGGGATAAGCTACCCAAAAGACTGTATCGGGGGTGCATACTTTGATAGCATCAGGGACTTTGAGGGCGATATCTGCCTGAACTTGTACAAAAACAATTATTAATTCATAACTAGACGATTTTACCGTGCTGTCGTGAGGAATATCAATATCTACCTCATTGGGCAAATCGAGAATGAGTGTTTGTGCATTTTGCTGGTACTTCAGCTTTTTAGTTAGTTCAGACATAATTTGAAGGTCAAGAATATAAACTCAGCCATTTAATTGGACATAAGTTTTGTTTTTACCTGTACACCGGCGTGTAAAGTTTTGTGTACCGGGCACTTATTGGCAATCTCGATCAACCTTTCTTTTTGTTCATCGGTCAGGTCTCCAAAGAGTTCTATCTCCCGGGTCACCTGGTCGAGCTTTGCATTTTCATCATCACAATTTTCACAGTCTTGCTCGTGCACTTTGCTATGTTGGAGGTGAACCCGTACCTCATCCAATGGCCACTTCTTTCGATCTGCATACATGCGGAGAGTCATGCCGGTGCATGCTCCCAGTCCGGCAACTAACAGATCGTAAGGGGTGGGGCCAAGGTTTTTGCCACCAACCGAAGTAGGCTCATCTGCCAGTAATGGATGATCGCCGGCCTGTATTTGTGTAGTGTACCCGTCGTCGCCTGTTCTGCAAACTACTTGCTTATCGGTGGATAGAGGTTCCTCTACGCTTAGGTCAATGTATCTGGCAGCCCATGTAGCAATTACGTTTCCGGTATAAACAGAATCTTCTTTTTTGGATATCAGATGATCAGCACCATCGAGTGTAATAAAGCTCTTGGGGTGTCGGGCATTTTCGTATATTTTCTGAGCGTTGTCAATACTAACAATGTTATCCTGGGGGGAATGCATAATCAACAAAGCTTTTTTTAACTGGCCGATACCTTTGTCGAGGTCTGCCTCCTGCAGGTCATTCAACAACTGTTCTTTTACCCTGAAATCTCGTCCTCCAATGGACACAGTGGCTTCTCCTTTTGCTTTGATCTCCTCAATGCTTTCTATAAAGAGCTTTTTCAAATGCTGGGGGTTTGCAGGTGCCCCGATAGTGATAACAGCCTTTACACTTGCCATTGCCGGAGCTGATGCCAGTGCTGCCGCCCCGCCAAGGGAGTGACCTATAAGTATTTTAGGTGCTTCATAATGGTTTGATAAATATTCTGCGGCAGCTACCAGATCGCTGATATTTGAAGAAAAGTTGGTTTCGGAAAATTCACCTTCACTTTCGCCGAGGCCTGTAAAGTCAAATCTCAAAACAGCAATTTTGTTTATAGTCAGCGCCCTGCTGATATTTACTACTGCAGAGAGGTTTTTTGAGCAGGTAAAGCAATGTGCAAATATGGCGTAAGCTGCTGGTTTGCCACTTACCGGTAATTCGATACGTGCAGAAAGTTGCTGGCCCCTGGCATTTTCAAAGTGTACTTGTTTGGAATTCATATCAACGATGCATTTTACCATTAATTTACAAAATATGGCTTCGCAACGATGTCAGTATGCTTACAAATTCTTGCGAGAAGTGCAATTTTATTACAAGCACATGGAATCTACTTAGGAAAACATTATCTTGCGGAGTTGACTGGTTGTCTTTACAATGATTATGAATGAATTAAACACTGATCGTTTATTGCTAAATGAATTCATAGAGGGGAATGCCGAAGCGATCTTTATATTTGATAACAACTTTCGTGTGGTGGCTTGGAACAGGCGGTGTTATGAGTTGTTAGGTGTTAAAAAAGAAATAGCCATAAGTAAAGAACTGGGTAGCATTGCCCCTGTTTTTGATGATGCATATTTTAAAATGCTGGCTCAGAAGGCAATGGCTGCCAAGCCGTCTGTAGCAAAAAAAAGCTACACAATTTCCAATAAAATATCTTCAACATATGTAGTGCCCAGCTTTTCGCCTGTTAGCCTTTCAGAAGTTGACGGTAATGGCTGCATGGTTATCCTCAGGGAAACTGAATTATCGGAGCGACCGAGCAAATTCAAGCCTCTGATAGCGGAATCGCCAATTGCTACGGCAATTTACCGGCCAGATGGCACGCCTAAATATTTCAACAAGGCCTATAGTAACCTTTGGGGTGCTACCAAGGGCATGAGTGATGTGGTAATTAAGTATTACAATATTTTTGAGGATGAGCAACTTGAAGAGCTTGGCCTTACGCCATTTCTTGAAAAGGCCTTCTCAGGAGAAGCTACGGAAATACCACCTTTTGCCTATAACCCTTATGATACTGCTTCTATCCGCCGGCTTGGCCTGAGGCAACCCAAATATGTAAAGGGACATGTTTTCCCAACCAAGGATGAGTTTGGCGAGGTTGAAGAGGTCGTAATGGTGCTTTCGGATATAACCTTTCAGAAGCAAGCTGAGGAAATACTGACGGATACACACCTTAAGTTTCAAATGTTAACGCTTGGGCTGCCAGGGGTGATTTATGAATTTGAAGAGCAGGCAGACAGTTCGGCCAGATTTAAATACATAAGCCAGGGGTGTAATGAGATGTTTGGGTTTTCACCTGAGGAGATTATGAAAGATGCAAGCCTGCTTAATAAACTGATCCACCCGGATGATCTGGAAGGTTTTTTAAGTACATCCGGTGACTCCGGCAGTGAGTGGCAGTGGGAAGGTCGCATTCTTGTGGAAGGCAGAGAACGATGGATTGAGGGTAAATCAAGCCCTACCAGGCAAAAGGATGGAAGCATTATCCGTTATGGATTGCTACTGGATATCACGGAGAAAAAGGAGGTAGAAAAGAGGTATAAAATATCTGAAGAGCGCTTACAGCTTGCTCTGCAAGGTGCTGAGCTAGGCCTTTGGGAGTGGGATTTGAAAGACAAGAAAACCATTTTTAACAAAGCGTGGGCTGCTAAATATGGCTATGACCACCATGAACTGGAGTTGCAGTTTGATGACTGGGGAAAACTCATACACCCGGAGGACCTTCCTTTTGTTAAGGCAAAATTGACAGAGCACCTTAAAGGTGAAACGGAATATTTTGAGGCAGAATATCGTTTCAGGACTAAAGGAGGAAGTTACCGGTGGATACTGGACAAAGGAAGAGCCGTGCAGAGAGATGAAAACGGCAAAGTAACCAAGGCCTCAGGGACTTATCTTGATATTAATGAAAAGAAAAGTTCTCAACTATTGATCCAGCGCAATGAGCAGTTGTTTACTCAATTGTTTGAAAACTCCCCACTGGGTATAGTTCTGCTTGACGAGAAGCACAGGGTGATCCAGATGAACCAGGGCTTCAAAGATATGTTTGGTTATTCGGCAAAAGATATCATTGGCAATCAACTCAACAATATTTTGGTGCCGCAAGACCTTCACCAGGAAGCTATAGATATAAACTTACTCACAGTAAGTGGAAAAGTAGGTATGCTGGAATCGCATCGTACTCACAAAAATGGCAACCTCGTACCTGTGATTATTTATGGCGTGCCCGTTACCCTGGATAACAAAACCATCGGTATTTATGGTATTTATGTAGACATATCTGCCAGAACAAAGGCCGAAAATGAGTTGCAGGTCAGGAATAATGAACTTGATAATTTTGTCTACAAAGTTTCGCATGATCTTCGCGCCCCGTTGTCTTCCATATTGGGACTTGTAAACTTAGCCCAGCATCAGGACAACGATGACGACCTGCTACAGTATATTGGACTTATAGAAAACCGGGTCAAGCAGTTGGATCATTTTATCAATGATGTACTTAGCCACTCCAAAAACCTGAAACTGGCTATTACGGTGGATCCCATTAATTTTGAGAAGGTAGTGGAGAATTGTTTTACGGACTTAAGCTATCTGCCTAATGCCCACAAGGTTAACATAAAAACCAACATCTCCTCCATGACCTTCTATAGTGACCGGTGGCGTATAAACGAGATATTCAGAAACCTGATCTCAAATGCGATTAAGTACCTCAACCCGGATATAGACAATCCGTATGTGAAGATTGATATAAAGGTTACTGAAAAATTGGCACACATTAAGTTTAAGGACAACGGCATAGGTATAGAAAAGAACACCTTGCCGAAAGTGTTTGAAATGTTCTACCGTGCTACCGAATATTCGGAAGGCTCAGGTATAGGACTCTATATTGTCAAAAATGCCATCGAAAAACTCGGAGGTAAAATCAGAGTAGAGAGCAAACCCCAGATAGGAACCTCTTTCGATATCATCATTCCCAACTGTAAAGAAGCATGGTTAGAGCGCGAAAATGAGAAATAATCTCTTATTATTGCGAAATGATGAAGATTGTTGAGGTAAACTCTAAACCGCTAGCTAAAAAATTTGTCCAGTTTCCGGTAAAGCTTTATAAAAATGAGCCCAATTGGATAAGGCCATTGGACAAGGATATAGAAACTGTTTTTGATCCGGAGAAGAATAAAACCTTCCGACATGGGGAATGTATCCGCTGGATACTGGAGAACGAAAAAGGTGAAACCATAGGCCGCGTAGCTGCCTTCATCAATAAAAAAACGGTGGATAAGGGTAATGACCAGCCTACCGGAGGTATGGGCTTTTTCGAGTGTATCAATGATAAAGAAGCAGCATTCAAGCTTTTTGATCAGTGTAAAACATGGTTGGAGAGCAAAGGAATGGAGGCCATGGATGGTCCTGTCAACTTTGGAGAGCGCGATAAATGGTGGGGCCTTTTGGTAGATGGGTATAACATTGAGCCTAATTACTGTTGTAACTACAACCTGCCTTATTACAAGGATCTATTTGAAGCTTATGGTTTTCAGGATTATTTTCAGCAATATACTTTTGGTCGCAAAGTAAGGGCACCTTTTTCTGCCAAGCTGATGGAGAAGGCGGAAAAGGTTATGAAAGAGCCTGGTTATACTTTCAGGCATATGGAGCTTAGCAAAATTGATAAATACACTGAGGATTTCAGGACTGTATACAACAAAGCCTGGGCCAGGCACAAAGGTGTAGCCGAGTTGTCTTCACTGATGGCTAAAAACCTGATCAAGCAGATGAAGCCTATCATTGATGAGAAGATTATCTGGTATGGCTATTATAATGAAGAGCCTGTAGCTTTTTATATCAATCTTCCGGAGGTAAACCAAATATTTAAGCACGTCAACGGAAAGCTTGACCTGATCGGCAAGCTCAAATTTTTATACCACAAATGGACAAAGAGCTGCAATAAAATGCTCGGACTTGTATTCGGTATAGTTCCGGAGCATCAGGGGAAAGGGCTTGAGGGAGCACTTGTAATGGCCACCGCTCAAATGGTGCAAAAGGACTACCAGCGATATGATGATCTTGAGATGAACTGGATCGGAGATTTTAATCCCAAGATGATCAGGGTGGTGGAACAAGTAGGGGGCGATATCGTTAAAACCCATATAACCTATCGCAAATTGTTTGATGAAAGCAAGCCCTTCAAAAGATGCCCGATTCAATAAAGCCTTTATGAGCCTGTTCAACTATAGATCCAGGTTTTTTCTAAAGAACCTGATGAAAGGGCTTATGGCTCTGACTGTAATTGTTGTGTCTTACATCCTGCTCCAGAAGTATACGGCCGTTGATGCTTTTATGGACTATATAGGCCGATGGCCTTTGATAGTTTATACAGTTTTTATCTTTTCAGAAGTGGTTTTTGGTCTTATTCCTCCTGAACTCTTCATGATCTGGTCTATTAAAAATGGTGCGTTTGACATTTATGCACTTAATGTCGCCTTGCTGGCTTTGATTTCATATTTAGCCGGCGTATTAGGTTATTTTGTGGGAGCCAGGTTAAAAGACCTCGGTCCAGTCAGGAGTATCTTTCAGCGATATATCAAAAGGTATCAAAATGCATTAAACCGGTATGGAGGTTTTCTTATTATCGTTGCGGCTATCACACCAGTACCATTTTCTGCTATTTGCATGCTAATGGGTGCCACACGCTATAATTTTTACAGGTTCTTGCTCATTGCCTCCGTACGGTTCATCAGGTTTGCGGCATATTCGACCGTTATTTATCAGGCTAATATTTAAGCAAGTCACATTTAACCTTTACTTTTGCGCTTTGCTTTTTATAATGGCCTATGAACTCAATTAAAGGAAAAACCGGTGTTTTACTTATAAATCTTGGCACGCCTGACAGTCCTTCTGTAGGAAATGTTAGATCCTACCTTTCCCAGTTTTTGAATGATCCGCGCGTGATTGACATTCCCTGGCTACTCAGGAAAATGTTGGTCAACCTAATTATTGTGCCTTTCAGGGCTCCGAAATCAGCCAAGATCTATAAGGAGCTTTGGACAGATCAGGGGTCACCCTTGCTGTATTACAGCGAGAAAGTACAGAAGATGTTGGATAAAGAGCTGGGAGACGACTATTCGGTTCATTTGGCGATGAGGTATAAAAATCCAAGTATACCTTCGGTGTTGGAGGAAATGAAAAAGCGCAATTATCAAAAAATTGTAGTGGTCACTATGTTTCCGCAATATGCTTCGGCATCTACCGGGTCGGCCCTCGAAGCTGTCATGGATGAGATAAAAAAATGGTGGGTTATTCCCGATGTGAAGTTCATCAGCCAGTATTATGACCATCCGCTGTTTATTGAAGCTATTCTTGACCGTGCCGGTAAATACAATCTCGATGATTATGATCACATTTTATTCTCATACCACGGCCTGCCGGTAAGGCAGGTGGATAAAGTTTATGACAGCGGCGTATGCGAAGGGCATGATTGTGAGAGTGCTATCACTGAAGAAAACCAGTACTGCTACAAAGCCACCTGTTTTGCTACCACGCGTCTCCTGGCGGAGAAGCTGGGGATTGATGAAAGCAGGTATACAGTATGCTTCCAGTCACGCCTGGATAAAAACTGGCTGGAGCCTTTCTCTGATAAGGTAGTGGAACAAAAAGCAAAAGAAGGTGCAAAGAAACTGCTCGTTTTTTCACCCGCATTTACCGCCGATTGTCTCGAGACTATAATAGAAATAGGTGACGAATACCAGGAGATATTTGAAGAACACGGAGGTGAAAAGGTGCAGTTGGTAGAAAGCCTCAATGATCACCCGTTATGGGTAGAATGTTTGAAGGATTTAGTCCTGAACCGGTAAAACCTTAGGTGTCGCTCCTGTATAGTACTCAGTACACACCCATCAAATTGAGCGCAGCTTGTTTTGCTGCGCTTTTCCCACAGAGTAAGTAACATGAAGACCAAGCTGAACCAGTAGGGGAAAAATAAGCTTGTAACGCGAAGCTTATCAGTGAAACCAGTGATCTGCATCTATTGCTCCTTTGTCATAGTTTGGCAATTGCTTTTACCGACTATTATCAACAGGCGTTTATTGAGCGCAGATTTGAAATGTTGGTGTTTCCCTCAGAAGTTCAGTATATCTACATTTGCCTGTTATTTCTTTTTATAATTCTCAATCATGTCCTGTAAGATAGTGTTTGATGCCTCCAGTTTACCTTCCAGCTTATAATTTTCTTTCTTTAATTGATCAACTTCCTTTTTTAGCTCTTCATTTTCTTCGGTGAGCTGATCAATCTTCTCCAGAAGCTCATCAGTTTGCTGTACTTCAGCATCCGTAAATAACTGCAAGATGCTGATGTTAAGGATTTTGGAAAGCGGAGGAAGCAGGTCGGCTGGGGGCATGGCCTTGCCTGTTTCCCAGGAATATAATGCCTGAGGCGAATATTTACTACCTAGCATTTTATTCAGTTTGTCAATAAAGGTGGGGCGTTTTAGTCGTAATTCATTTCTATAGAAGGCAATTTTCTCTCCTATAATATTTTTATTCTTCACAATATAGAGTTTACTTTGTGTTTCAAATTATTTTAGACTAAATCTTAAATTTACAATGCAAATAAATTGCATAAAGTTTTGGTGGTGCAAGCCATTTGCGCTGTAAAAGTACGCAAAATCAGATATGTATAACAGTAATATTTATTATCCGTGCCTGGAGTTGCCCCCTCCTGTCCTTTGTTGCGGCACCTGTTTATAGCGTTTTCTGGTGCCATCGATTATCTGTTTTGTTGGTTTTCGGCAGGCTGGGCAAAGCCATTTTGTACTCCTTGTTTGAAAAGTTTAGCCTGATTTTTAAAAGCATTAAACACCTAAACACTTAATACATATGTACACGAATAACCTTACCTCTATCATAGCTGTCAATGGTGAGGAAAAGAATAACTCACGTTATGGTTAGGCTGGCAAAGGTCTAACCTGTACTTCCAAGCAACATGCAGTTGCACACTTATGAGCGCCCCAAGATGTATAATGAGTTATTTTAAAACTGCCATGAATTTTATTGAAAAAATTGAACGTCTTGACCTTAAGATACGCGAGGGCTCAACAGGTAATGCCGCGCAACTGGCTAAAAAACTGGGCACCTCTAAACGAAGTGTTTTTAACTACCTCAAATGGATGAAAGACAACGGGGCTCCTATTACCTATTCAAGAATTAGAAAAAGCTACATATACGAACATGACGTGGAGTTTGTAGCCACCTTTGTCAGTAGCACCTTGCGGCAAGAGACAGAGCAGGAGAAATGACGCATAGTGCATAGCTTAAATTTAACTGGTAAACTGAAAGTTTATTGCCTATAAGTATTTTGTGCTTTTGTCTGCTGTAGATTCGTGTAACAATAGTATCATTTTGAATTTACTTTGTCCAGAAACTCCGTTATGATTGCTATTCATAACCGGAGTAACCTCTGAAATCCTTCTTATACCTTTCATAAATTTCTTATTTTAGTATAATGGACGAAGAGAAAAAAAATGAAATGATGCGTGAGGCCATCAGGCTCTCTATTGAGAACGTGGAATCCGGGAACGGCGGCCCGTTTGGGGCTGTTGTTGTAAAAGATGGTAAGATAATAGCGCGAGGATCGAATCAGGTGACTTCTACCAATGACCCGACGGCTCATGCTGAAGTGGTTGCTATTCGCAAGGCCTGTGAAATCCTGGGCTCTTTTCAATTGGCCGGGTGTGAAATATATACAAGCTGTGAGCCTTGCCCGATGTGTCTGGGAGCTATCTATTGGGCACGTCCGGATAGAATATACTATGCTAATACCAAAAGCGATGCTGCTGAGATCAATTTTGATGATCAGTTTATTTACGAAGAGCTTGAAAGGCCCATATCAGAAAGAAAACTGTTTACAGAGCAAATGCTAAGGGATGAAGCTATCGTGGCTTTTCAGAAATGGTCTGAGAGTACTGATAAAATGGAATACTAAACTACAGCCATGGAGTTTATTCTAAATGACAAAGCGATAAGAACAGATAAGCCGGGAGGTATGACGCTCCTGGATTTTATTCGGTATGATAATCACCTTACCGGCACTAAAATTGGCTGCAGAGAGGGAGACTGCGGGGCGTGTACGGTTTTAGTGGGAGAGCTGTTAGAAGGTAGGATAAATTATAAGTCCATGACCTCCTGCATAACTCCGCTGGCCAATGTCAGAGGTAAACATGTGGTAACTATTGAAGGGCTCAACATGGAGGCCCTTAGTCCGGTGCAGCAAGCTTTTGTAGAAACCGGAGGAACACAATGCGGTTTTTGCACGGCGGGTTTCATTGTTTCGTTATCTGGATATTGTATGTCCGGAAAGGAGCCTGAATATAACGATGGGATCAGTGCTATTGACGGCAATATCTGTAGGTGTACCGGTTATAAATCTATTGAAAGGGCAACTGCACTGGTGATTGAGAAGTTAGCTGAAAAAGATGTAAATGATCCTGTTAGCTGGTTAGTGAATGAAAAGTTTATTCCTAAGTATTTCCTGGAAATCCCAAAGAAATTGATGGTCTTAAAATTGGCAAACCAGTCACCAAATGGGCATGAGGAAGGCTTGCCTAAGGTTGGTGGAGGTACCGACCTTTATGTGCAGCGGCCGGACGATATGGTTACCGGCAATGTGCATGCTTTTTATGATGTGCCAGCTTTAAACAATATTACACTCAAAGACGGCCAGTGCCGGCTAGGGGGAGAAGTAACGGTAAGTGATCTGATGGATTCGAAAGCCTTTAATCACCTTTTTCCGAATCTGAAGAAACACCTGAAGCTGGTATCATCGACCCAGATCAGGAATATGGGCACGATTGCCGGAAACTTTGTCAATGCATCTCCTATAGGTGACCTGACAATATTTTTTCTGGCCCTCGACAGTGTACTTACACTAAGTAAAACAGGAGGTGCTTCAAGAAAAGTTAGGCTACAGGAGTTTTACCTGGGCTATAAAAAGTTAGACCTGGGGCATGACGAAATTGTAGAGTTCATTGAATTCAGTTTGCTGGATGACACTACCTATTTCAATTTTGAAAAAGTAAGCAAGCGCAAATACCTGGATATTGCCAGTGTTAATACCGCCATACGTATCAAAGAAAATAATGGTAATATTGAGGCCATTCATGCCTCTGCAGGAGGAGTAGGTCCCACGCCTTTGTATTTAACCAAAACCTGTGCTTACCTGCAAGGCAAAGCATTGACACCGGAAAATATACGATCTGCTGTTGAATGTTTAAATGAAGATATTTCCCCCATCAGCGATGTGCGTGGAAGTAAAGATTATAAGGCCTTGCTATTAAGGCAATTATTCTTTGCTCACTTCATCGAATTATTCCCTGAAAAGTTTGAAATGGAGGTGTTGGTATGAAAAATATAGATTCAAAAGGCCATGTAAGAGGAGAGTCCATCTACCTTGATGATATCCCGGTGCGGGTGGGCACGCTTTACGGAGACATATTTGATGCACCCTGTGCTCATGGCAAAATAAAAAGAGTTGATTATTCAGAGGCAGAGCAATTGCCAGGGGTAGTAAAGATCCTGACGTTCAAAGATATACCCGGAGAGAACCAGATTGGAGGAATATTTCCTGATGAGCCGCTTTTTGCTGAGGATGAAGTCCATTTCTGGGGTATGCCCATCGCTTTAATTCTTGCCGAGACGGAATTCGTTGCCAGGCAGGCCAGAAAACTGATCAGGATTGATATTGATGAGCTGCCGCCCATTGTAGATCCCAGGGAGGCCAAAGCCAAAGGGAGCTTAATATTCCCACCCCGGACTTTTAAGCTTGGAGAGGTGGAGCAGGCCTGGGAGCAGTGCGATTATGTATTTGAAGGTTCAGCCGATTCTGAAGGACAAGAACACCTGTACATTGAAACGCAGGGCGCATATGCCTATCAGATGGAGAATGGCAATGTAAGGATTGCCTCATCCACCCAAGGTCCTACGGCCGTGCAAAGGACAGTGGCTAAAGTGCTGGGGATTCCCATGCATAAAGTAGAAGTGGATGTGACCCGGCTAGGCGGTGGCTTTGGTGGCAAAGAAGATCAGGCAACTGCGTGGGGAGTAATGGCTGCCCTGGCGGCTACACTGTTAAAAAAGCCTGTAAAAATAGTGCTTCACCGTATGGATGATATGCGCATGACAGGCAAAAGACATCCTTACAAGTCTGATTTTAAAATTGGCCTGAACAAAGACCTTAAAATATGCGCTTATGAAGTGGCCTTTTATCAAAATGCAGGAGCCGCGGCAGATCTTTCCCCGGCAGTAATGGAGCGCACGCTTTTTCATGCCACCAATAGTTATTACATCCCCAATGTTACTGCCACGGCGTATAGCTGCAAAACACACCTTCCTCCCAATACTGCATTCAGAGGTTTTGGTGGTCCGCAAGGTATGTTTGTTATTGAGTCTGCCATTGCCAAAGCTGCTAAAGAATTGGGAGTAGCAGCACATGAAATCCAGCAGCAGAATTTATTAAAAGACGGCGATGAATTTCCTTACGGGCAAATAGTGGAGCATGCTGAGGCCCACAGTACCTGGGCAAAGGTATGCGATAAATTTGATCTGGAAGCGCTTAAAGAAGAAATCGAAGCGTTTAATGCCAATCATAAGCACCTGAAAAAGGGCATGGCATTACAACCCGTTTGCTTCGGTATTTCATTTACAAATACCGCAATGAACAATGCCCGTGCCTTGGTGCATATTTATAGCGATGGAAGTGTGGGTGTCAGTACCGGAGCCGTGGAAATGGGCCAGGGGGTGAATACTAAAATGCTGCAGGTAGCTGCCAATGCTTTTTCGATTGATCCGTGTAAAGTAAAGCTGGAAACTACCAATACCACCAGAGTAGCCAATACTTCCCCTTCTGCAGCAAGTTCAACTGCCGACCTGAATGGCAAGGCACTTCAAATAGCTTGCGATAAGCTTCTGGAAAGATTAAAGCAGACGGCTGCCAAAGTGTTGAAAACGGATGTTGCCCATATTTCACTTCACGATGACAGGGTTTATTGCAAAAGTGAACCGTCAGAGCTCAGTTGGGAACAACTCGTGCAAGCGGCATTTTTAGACCGGGTTTGCCTGACGGAAAACGGTCATTATGCCACGCCAGTAATCCACTTTGATAAAACCAAAGAGAAAGGCCATCCCTTTGCTTACCATGTTTATGGAACCGCCATATTCGTTGTAACGGTTGATTGCATTAGAGGTACTTATGAGTTTGATGCCGTGAAGCTTGTTCATGATTTTGGTAAAAGCATGAATGAAAGTATAGACTTAGGTCAGATTGAAGGCGGGCTGGTGCAGGGAATAGGGTGGATGACCATGGAGGAGCTGAAGTATAGCAAAGAAGGAAAATTGCTTTCGAATGCCCTGTCAACCTATAAAATACCGGACATTTATTCCGTGCCTAAAGAAATACAAGTGGAGGCATTGGAAAGTGATGGTCATGAAATGGCTATTAAGAAATCCAAGGCTGTAGGTGAGCCACCACTGATGTATGGCTTGGGAGCTTACTTTGCTATTCAGAATGCTGTTAAGGTCTACAACCCAGATTATCAGTTGAAGTTCGATGCACCATTTACGCCTGAGAAAGTGCTTACTGCACTATACGAAAGAACCAATGTATCTGTCCCTGGAGTATAAAAGGTCAAATATCATACGGGGAGGCCTGATCTACTGCACGGGTGACACCATTGCCGCATTATTGCTCAATGAGTTCAGTATCACCAGGTTGCTCATGATGGTAGCTGTGGGAGCTACTTTATATGCATTGGAGATTCCAAATTATTTCAAATGGATAGATAGCAAGGCAGCGACCTATAAAGGAGTAAGGAAAAGTATGGTGAAAACATTGCTGGCACTGCTATATTTTAACCCGCTATGGATAGCTCGGCACCTGTTCTTCATCAAAATATCGATGATGCCCTGGCAACAGATCTCTTTCTATGTACTGATCAATATTGCCTTTTACTCCTTTTTGGTGAATATCCCGATCTCATTCATAGCCAACTATCTGATTCAAAATAAAATAAACCTCAGGTGGAGGTTTATGGCGAGTGCTATATTCTCAGCCTTAATGGCTATTTACTATGCTATGAGTACAGTCTGGTTTAACTGATGGATTTCTGGCATCGTACATATCACCTGTTAACAGAACACAAAAAAGCTGTACTGCTTTATGTGCTTGACAGTACCGGTAGCAGCCCCGGCCGTCAGGGCTTCAAAATGATCGTTGGCCCCGGAGGTGAGATGGCTGGCTCAATCGGTGGCGGCATTATGGAACACAAGCTGGTAGAGCTGTCAAGATCACTGCTGCAGGACGATAATGATCCTTTTGAACCCTTTATTAAACACCAGGTACATCGGGCAGAGGCACGTGACAAATCAGGAATGATATGTTCGGGAGAGCAAACCATAGCTTTTTACTACCTGCACGAAGGTGATGTCGGGTGGATAGAGCAACTTCTGAATGGCTTTGAGGAAAATGAGAAAGGAGTACTTCTATTGACTGAGCAAGGAGCAGAATTTTCATCAGGGCAAATGTTGACCGGTCAGTATGATTACATGTTTAATAGTGAAACCCAATGGAGTTATAAGGAGCAAATTGGCTTTAAAAACACTGTCTACATCATTGGAGGGGGACATGTTGGACTTGCGTTGTCCCGGTTGATGAGAAACCTGGGGTTTTATGTAATAGTGATGGATGACCGGGAAGATTTAAATACGGTGGAGCAAAACGAGCATGCACATAAAGCAGCGATTGTTGATTACCATCAAATCGAAAACCATATACCGGAGGGAGAGGATATCTACGTGGTCATAGCCAGCTTTGGATACAGAACGGACAAAATAGTACTAAAGCGTTTGATAGATAAAAAATTTAAATACCTGGGCATGATGGGTAGTGAAGAAAAGGTAAGGACACTGTATCAAGAGCTAAGGAAAGAAGGTGTAACCGAGAAGCAGTTGGCAAATGTTCGTTCTCCCATCGGAGTGCAGATCAAAAGCAAAACCCCGGATGAAATAGCGGTTAGCATTGCCGCAGAGATAATTGGGGTTAAGAATGGGGCAGGATAACCGAATCTGTTTAATCAGCATCATGCCATAATTAATTATATACTCATTCACTTATTCCCACATACTCCTGCACGAATTCAGGGCATTTTGGTTCTCCCTGATAAAATTCCGGGGGCCTTTTTTGAGTTATTGCCCACCGGTGCAGCCAGGTGATGCCACCTTTGCCTGCATACTTGTCCTCACTTTGGTAAGCTTCATCCTTCAAAGCCTCTCCCAATGAGATAAACTCGTAGCCTTCTGCTTTAAAGAGATCAAGAAGTTTGGAGAGGTAATCGGCATTTAGCAGGTTATCATGTATAAGCAGGATCTGAGGAATGTTTCTTTCAAACATTTTATCGGAGATTAGCTCATAGTACTTCGTTTTTTCAACCATGTATGACAGGTAGCTTTCTGCAACTTTCTTTTTCATGGCCTCGTCCGCTGCTGCCGCAGCTTTTCGGTAAGCGCTGGCAAAAATATATTCTGAGTTATCAATAGTAACAGGAGCTTCGATGTAGCCGTTGCTTTGCAGATAGCTGGCTAGGGAATCGACTTTTTCGGGAGTATCTCCCCGGTGGAGAAAAGGATGTCGGAAATATTGCATCCGCTGGCCATAGTTGGTCAGGATGCTCTTGGTTATCCGTTCTCCTTTTTTTATTTCACTAAAAAACTCTCGTGCCGTCAGTCGGTTATAATCAAAATGCGAGTAAGTGTGATTGCCTAGCTCCAGCCCTTTGCTGGCCCAAAGATCAATATTCTTTACCTCGGGGTCAGAAAGCCTGCCATCAACGAACAGCTTGGACTCATTGACAAAACCAATGGCCGGTACCTTATAATCTACAAGTTGGCGGACTATATTTTCATTGATGTAAATGTGCTGAAGTGTGTCTTCCTTGTTGGTTATATAAGGCAGGTCATCAACTGTAATCACCATTTGTTTGGAGCCTTGCCCCCATACAGAGACAGTCACCAATGCACAACATATAACAGAAAGGAAGTTTTTAAGCATATCAGGCCTCAACTTGTTTGTAAAATTCTGACAGCTTCTCTACCGTGTAGTCAATTTCCTCAGGCTTGTTGTATTTGCTAAAGGAAAACCTTACTGCTCCACGTGTGGGATCTGCTTTAATACCTGTAAGTACGTGCGAACCTGTGCTCGCCCCACTTGAACAGGCACTACCTCCAGATGCTGATATTCCATTGATGTCCAATGTAAACAACAGCATGTCATTGTCATTTGATTGAGGCAGGCAAACATTTAATACGGTATAAAGGCTTCTTTCTGCATCTGCAGAGTCACCATTAAATCCTACACCTTCGATGCTTTCTTTGAGTCTGGCTATCATTCTGTCTTTCAAGCCCTGGATATATTTCTGGTGGTCTTCCATGTCGCGATAGGCAATTTCCAAAGCCTTGGCCAGGCCTATGATGCCATACACGTTTTCTGTACCTCCGCGCATGTTCCTTTCCTGTGCACCACCATGTATATATGGGGTGATCTTGCTATCTTTTCTTACGTATAAAAAGCCTGCTCCTTTAGGGCCGTGGAATTTATGGGCTGCTCCTGTAATACTTTGAATATCCAATGCCTTTAAGTCATGCTTGTAGTGACCAACAGTCTGTACCGTATCCGAATGGAAAATAGCGTCATACCTACGACAGATTGAGCTGATCAGATCCAGGTCATTGATATTACCGATTTCATTGTTGGCATGCATGAGCGATACCATGGAACGCGGATTGTTTTTAAGCAACTCTTCCAGGTGGTCCGGGATAATATGACCCTTTTCGTCAAGCTCAACGTAACTCAGCTTTATTTTTCCCTGCTTTTCGAGGTTTTCCATGGTGTGTAATACGGCATGGTGCTCAATTCGGGAGGTGACAGCATGAGTTAGACCGTAAGACTCTACACCACAGCAGATGATGGTGTTATCAGCTTCCGTACCTCCTGAAGTGAAAAATATCTCACCTGTAGAGGCATTAAGAAGTTCTGCTACCTGCTTTCTGGCGTATTCAATGGCTGATCTCACTTTTCTTCCATGCGAGTGGATGGATGAGGGATTGCCATAGTTTTCGGTTAGAAAAGGCTTCATAGCCTCAAACACTTCCGGATCCAGAGGAGTAGTGGCAGCGTTGTCAAGATAAACGTTCATAAGGCTTTTATACTTTAGCGGTAATGATGTCTTTTATATCTGAGATCAGCTTGTTGGCCAGGTGTTCGGCTGTAGCTTCGGAATCAGACTCTGAATAGATCCTGATTATAGGTTCAGTGTTTGATTTTCTCAGGTGTACCCATTCATTACCAAACTCAATTTTAACACCATCAATAGTGTTAACTTTTTGAGAAGAGTATTTTTTCTGTATCTCCTTCAATATATCATCAACATTGATTTCAGGAGTAAGTTCAATTTTGTTTTTGGAAATATGGAAGTTAGGGTATGATGCCCTTAGCCGTGAAGCCCTTTTGTCAGATTTTGCAAGGTGCGACAGGAAAAGTGCGATACCTACCAGAGCGTCGCGGCCGTAGTGTAGCTCAGGATAAATGATACCACCGTTGCCTTCACCGCCGATTACAGCCTTGGTCTTTTTCATCTCCGTAACCACATTGACTTCTCCCACGGCAGCCGCGCTGTAAGAGCCTCCTTTTTTCTCAGTAACTAATTTTAAGGCTACGGAAGAAGACAAGTTGGAGACCGTGTTACCTGTGGTATTGGAAAGTACGTAATCCGCAACGGCTACGAGCGTGTACTCCTCACCAAACGGGTTTCCATCTTCCTGAATAAGGGCCAGACGATCTACATCAGGGTCCACAACAATACCTAAATCAAATTTTCCTTTTTCAATTTCCCTGCAAATATGGTTCAGGTTTTCAGGAAGAGGCTCAGGGTTATGCGGGAAGTGGCCTGTTGGCTCACAGTAAAACTCTTGTATGTGCTCCACGCCCAGTGCCTTAAGTAATCGAGGTACTGAAATTCCTCCTGTTGAGTTTACACAGTCTATGGCAATTTTAAAATTCTTCGCTTTGATAGCTTCAACATCAACAAGTGGCAGCGCCAGTATCTTATCAATATGTTTATCAATATAGGAGTCGTCCTTTTTATAAGAGCCCAGTGCTAAAACCTCAGCAAATTTGTAGTTATCCTTTTCAGCAATTTTAAGTACCTCAGCACCATCTTCTGCTGAAATAAATTCGCCTTTATCGTTTAACAATTTTAGGGCGTTCCATTGAACAGGATTGTGGCTTGCCGTTAAAATGATACCGCCAGCAGCATCTTCATCAGGCACTGCTATCTCCACTGTTGGAGTGGTTGATAACCCAAGGTCTACCACATCCAATCCTAATCCAATAAGGGTATTTGTAACCAGGTTGCTTGCCATTTCTCCTGAAATACGCGCATCCCTGCCAATAACAATTTTTGATTTCCCCGTCTTCTTTTGCGCCCACGTACCAAA
>NZ_SMLW01000380.1 GCF_009711405.1 Fulvivirga kasyanovii
AACTCAACGGCAAATGCACCCTGACCGGAAATGGGGTCATAATCACTAAACGGATTGACGGTAACTTCAAAAGCGAATGCAGAATGGGTATCTCCGGTTACGAACACAACATTCTCAATTTCATTGCTTTTTATAAATTCAGCAATTTTCTTTTGCTCTACAGGATAACCATCCCATGAATCGAGATTGATATTAAAGGTCGGGCGCCCCCAGTTGAGGTATGAGTAAATTACCTGGTTGCCAACTACCTTCCATTGCGCATTAGTTGTTTTTAACCGGTCTTCGAACCACTGCATTTGTGTAGTGCCAAGCATTGCTCTATTCTCGTCTTCAAAAGTAGGATCCATTACACTATCTACAGGAGCTGTCCGTGCCTCCAGTCGCTCATCAAGCATAATAAGCTCAGCCAGTTCTCCGTATTTAAAGTTTCTATACAAATGATTGGATGGCCTTACGGGAAGCCACTCGTAGTATGCTTTTCTAGCTGCTTCCCTTCTTTCAGCATATGGGCCTTCGTCAGGCTGGTGGTTCTGGGCTCCTTCCGTATAAGAGTTGTTAGCGATCTCATGATCATCCCAGATGGTAATGAACGGATGGTTTTGATGTGCAGCCCTCAAATCAGGATCCAGCCTGTACTGAGAATAACGCAATCGGTAATCTTCTAAAGATATGATTTCGTGGCCGGGAATGTGGATCCTATTAAGAGTAGTATCCCCATAGCCCCCGGCTCCATATTCATAAATGTAGTCGCCAAGATGGAGTACAGCATCTATGTCATTGCGTTCTGCAAGCTTTTTGTAGGCATTGAAATATCCCCACTCATAATTACTACAGCTTACTACTGCAAATTTAAGGCTGTCGACCATGGACTCCGGGGCTGTATTGGTACGGCCTATCGGCGAAACAGCCTCAAGGGCTTTAAACCTGTAAAAATATTTGGTATCAGGCAGGAGCTTGTCTGCGTCAATTTTTACAGTATAATCATCCACCGGGCTTGTAGAAACTTTACCCGAGTTAACTATATTCTTAAACTGCTCGTCTGTTGAAATTTCCCAGTCCACTTCTATCGCTTTTAATGAATCTTCCGGTGTTACCCTTGTCCAGATAATAACTTTATCCGTAAGCGGATCGCCGGAAGCCACTCCGTGATAAAAGGGCTTTAAACTGTTGTCGTAATATTGTGCAATACCATCTTTCGGCAGTTTTGGAAGTTGCTCCTCCTTAGTTTTCGATGGTCCGCAGGCTGTGATGAGTGCGATAAGTAAAATAACTGATTGATAATGCTTCATAATGCAATTTATAAACCGGGTGATTTTTTGCCGGCAATTTGCATGAAAATTAACATATATCAGTTACTTCCATATTAAGGGCAGATGAATTTTTGATCAATGGCCTGATGAAAAAGCCTGAAAGCCTTGTACGCTTATTTCAGGTACATCTTTTTAGGAGGAACTATAAACAGACCAAATTTTACGTATGGTGTATCATCAGCGGTGAGGTCAATGACTGCATCTTTACGCCCGTCGCCGGGTTCGGCCAGGAAGTAGCGCAGGTTTTTGGATAGCCCCATATCAAGGCCAAGCCATAGCCAGTCGTGCACTTCATGCTCGAAGCTCAGACCAAAATTGATATCGGATTTACGCAACGTGAGGCCGTGGTTTTCCTCTGACAATACAGCATTGTTGACCGCATAGCGCCAGCCTTTTACTTCTGTAGATGCAGTAATATAAAACTTCTCATTGGCCCTGTAGCGTAGTGCCGCCTGCTTTGGAAGATTCAGGTCAAGCGTCCATTTGCTGCTGAGCCTGCGCTCATAGCTTACCAAAGGGTACACCTGTGGCCTGCCAAGAGTGTATGACATCATGAGGCCGGCACCAATCTTTGTGCGCTTATTTAGTTGCTTGCTGTAGGCAATGTGCGTGTAGTACTTCCCGGTATTTTTATTCAGTACAATTTCGTCACTTTTTATCTCACCTCCGGCTATTACCGTAAGTTCCCGGGTATCATCCAGCGACTTCTGAAATAAGAATCTCGCACCCAAACTGGTAAAGCTTCTCCTTTCTATATGGTCATAAAGTTCATAGTGCTCCGGTGAGTCTTCAAAGTCCAGTACAAAATTATGCCGGTCATATTTGAGTTGAATACCAAACAGTTTGGAATCCTTCATTACAAGAGGTATACCGAGGCGCAATTTAAGCTGGCTATCCCGCTCCACTTCAGAGCTTGAGTTTCCGAATTCATCAGAAGTGCAATAGGTATTGTATTCGCCTAGTGTATTGTAGCTAAACTCTGCAATTTTGGGCCTGTAGGGGATGGCGATTACTTTGTCAAGCTCAGGTGCTTCTTCTTTTTCTACCTGTGCATTGACCACTGCAAAGCAAAACAGTTGTAGAATAAATACAGTGCTAAAGATTTTCTTCATAAACTGACTTTATAAAGTGCCTAAACTGCTGCTACTGCCATTAAGTTCCAAGAAGGCATTGTACAAAAATAAATAATTTCTAAATACAATTCATATATGAATTTATCGAGAAAAATTGTAAATAGTAGGCTTAAAAGAAATTACCATGTCTCAGAAAACCTACCCAACGCTACCCACACGTGTTAAAGCACTTATGGCAGATGTTGTAGTGCTAATGGTCTTAATGATTTTCACTACATATTTGTTTTCAAGCTTTGACCATATTTCTGATAATTCCCGAATGATAGCGTTCGTATTCATTTTTTATTTATATGATCCGTTATTTACGAGTGCATTTGGCGGAACGCTTGGGCATTACCTCCTGGGGCTGAGGGTAAGGAGAGAAGATAAGCCGGAAAAAAAGCTATTGTTTCATATGGCGCTGCTACGCTTTATATTCAAATCGCTTTTAGGCTGGCTGTCACTGCTCACTGTCACAGGAAATGATAAAAGAAGAGCCATTCATGATTATCTCGCGCAGTCTGTTGTGGTACATACGGAGGGGTCGGTAACCGTTCAACAGGTAGCTGAATAATGCATATCGTAGCATGGAACTATAGGACTGCACTTGCTCATAAGGCAGATTTCGAACATGAATATGGCCCGAAAGGATCCTGGGCAACATTTTTTCGCATTTCACAGGCATATAAAGGTTCATTCTTATACAAACTGACAGAGGAGCCAGATACGTATATGCTGTTGGATACCTGGACTTCACAACAGGCTTATGAAAACTTCCTCGAAAGCAATAAAAAAGAATATGCAGAGTTAAGTAAAAAGCTGGAGCACCTCTATTTGCAGGAGGAAAAAACAGGAACTTATCAATTGATTGAATAGTAGCACATGAAAACCCGTTTTGTACTATTAATAACCTGCTCTCTTATGTTTCAGGCCTGCGCACAAACAGGTGGCAACAGTCAGGCAACTGCCGGAAGCATAGGAGACGACCATACCGAAAAACCAATAATTAATACCGAAGGCAATACTCTTGAAGCAAGAATAAACACGCCGGACGGTTTTGAGAGGGTTCCGGTTGCTGAAAAATCGTTCGGACAGTACCTCAGGCAACTACCTTTAAAACCAGACGGCACTATGGTAAGGTTCTACAACGGGCTTCCCAAACCTAATTTCAATGTTTATACCGCCGTGGTCGATCTTGAAATAGGGGAACGCGACCTCCACCAGTGTGCGGATGCCGTTATGAGGCTAAGGGCAGAACACTTATGGAACCAGAAGGAGTATGACAAAATACACTTCAATTTTACCAATGGTTTCAGAGTGGATTATTCCGAATGGATGAAGGGTAAGAGAATAGCAGTAAAGGGAAATGATGTGTCGTGGTACCAGGCAGGTTCGCCATCAAATACCTATAAGGATTTTTGGAAATATATGGAGATCATTTTCAGCTACGCAGGTACTTTATCCCTGGCAAAAGAACTGAAACCTGTTAAAACCGACCAGTTGCAGATAGGTGATGTATTTGTACAGGGCGGCTCGCCCGGCCATGCCGTCATTGTAGTTGATGTGGCCACCAGGCCTGAAACAGGGGAAAAAATATTTTTACTGGCACAAAGCTACATGCCGGCCCAGCAAATACAGATCCTTAAAAACAGGAATGAAGACATCAGCCCGTGGTACTCTGCCGATTTTGGAGAAGTGCTGGAGACACCCGAATGGACATTTACTAATAAAGATTTGAAAAGGTTTGGGGAATAAAGCCAGTCTTAAAAAAGATTTGAATAAAAAATCACTCAGATAAGCAGCAGCTAGAATAAAACAATTATATTAGTAATTTGTATCTATTCAATATTGCTGATGTTTTTTATTCTTTTGTTCCTCCTTTTAGTAGGAGCTTATATTTACTGGAAATTTTCAACTACATCTGACCCAAAAGCTTTGCTTAAATCCCCGATGTCCATTGCGGCCATTTCGAGCATTACTTTTTTAACCATTTGTTATCTTCTTGTAGAGCAACTGCCAACTCCCAAACCTATAGAAGTAGTGAGCGTCTATAACCCTCAGGATAGTGTGCGTGATGCAGTAAAACATGACCTGAAGTTTGAAGGGTTAAATGATTATATCAATAACCTGGCTTACCAACATGAATTTATTACCACATATATGGCCTTGCCAGATTACTGGGAGCTAAGCGATGGCCACCATTATAAAGAGGTGGAGAAACTGCAGGAGTGGTACACCCATCAGTATAGCAATGGAGACACTACGCTGGGGGCGTTTGGGTTGGGAATAATTCACTTTCTGGAAAACGACTATGATGAATCTCTAAATTGGCTGAATAAAATATCCCAAACATCAATACCTTATTTAAATTACTACTTGGGCAAAATATACGAATCCGAAACTCCAGAGCAATCAGACGAATACTTTTGGAAAGAGCTCGAAACTTCAAGCAGTTACTTTGGCAAAACTGTTGGCCTTCTCATTATTAAGTATACCAAAAGTAAAAATTACACGAAGCTTTATGACCTGCTCAACTATGGCAGTGCCTCGCAATACTTTTCTTATTCCCTGAGACGACAGACCTATTTGTACGATTTACAACCGGTTCAATATTTTATTTGGTCATTAGGTACCATATTTGAGCCCATTAAGCTGATGGGCCTGATGGCTGCCCTGGCCATTGCCGCTGTATGGCTGATCTACCTGATCCGGCTGGACATCTTTAATCCTGACAAAATTGTATACTTCATATTGATGTTATTCTCAGGCATGCTTTCGGTGTTGGGGGTTCTGTTAATAATTGACATGAAGAATATTTTCCTGAACTGGGAAATGGACGGCAGTTTTTTCGGAGACCTCTTCTATGCTATTTTTGCGATAGGTGTACCTGAAGAACTGGTAAAAATATTCCCGTTTATTCTGCTTGCACTATTTACAAAAGTGCTTAAAGAGCCTATTGACTATATTATCTATGCCTCCGCATCTGCTCTTGGTTTTGCTTTTGTAGAGAACCTGCTCTATTTTCAGGATGTAGCCGGTGGCATCATCCACGGAAGGGCATACATGTCAGTGGTAGGCCACATGATGGCTACCTCGATTGCCGCATACGGCTTGGTCATAAGCCGGTTCAAAAATAATGCTTACCACCCAATATTGGCTTTCGCTGTTTCCTTTCTGGCAGCAAGTGTGGTGCATGGCCTGTATGATTTCTTTTTGTTTCAGAAGCTTGTTTTACTGTTTATCCTGTTTTTTATCTTTATTGTACAGGTATGGATCATCATGATCAATAACAGCCTCAACAATTCCTCTTTCTTCGATTATAAAATGGTATCCAAAGCAGAGGGTTCGCGCTTATTTCTAACCCTGGCCCTGACGTTTATTTTAGGCATAGAGTATATCATGGTGGGGTGGGATTATGGGCCCACAGAAGCTCATGATGCTCTGGTTGGGAGTATCTCCTCGGCAGGATTACTGATCGTATTTTTCGGCTCCAACCTCAGCACCTTTAACTTTAGTAGCAGAGAGAAAAGGGGATATGGCACATTGCCCCAATCCAAGCTGCTTACAAGTTGGTTTTTGCTTAACTCCATAAAGGCGCACAATTATGTGGGGATTCATATTTACATTGAAAACGATCCCTATAACCCGGCGTTAACTGACCTGCTTGCTGAGCCTGTTTCAGGTATAATCATCGACAGGGTAATCCTCTATAAGGAAAATGATCCTGACCCACATTGGTTCCTGGTTAAACTGGATTCCGAATTGCCTCTGGCAGATCGGGAATCATCATATGTACTCATAAAATTGCGATATCAGAACGAGTCTTTAAAGTATGAGGATGACCTTTACTCTTACTTCCGGACAATTCCCAACTTACAGCTATTGCAAAATAAAAATGTATCAAAAAATTTATTTGATTCTCATGGGTGGATAAAAATTGGCAAGTTTGCCCCGGTAAATACTTAATACAATTTAACTAGTGATGAAGAAGCTTCTATTAACTTTTGCTCTTGGCCTTCCTGTTTTGCATTCTTTTGCCCAGGATGAGATCTTGTTTAAAGCAAAGATGTCCCCTAATACAACTTATAAAGTAGTGATGAGTACCAACTCTGCTTCCACTGTAGATTTTGAAGCAGACCAGCAAATACTGGATCAGATTGCGGCCAGTGGTACAACCTTACCGATGGAAGTGAATGCTGAGCAAAGCTTTACTACAACTACTAAAACCGGTGTAAAAAACACTGATGACGAGTTTTCTTTTACTACTACTTATGAGGATATTTATGCGAATCAATCGCTAAATGGCGTTTCCACCCCCAGCCAGGAAAGTCCTCTCCAAGGCGCAAAAATATATGGACTGATCTCTGAAGATATCAACCTAAAGGTGGACTCAGTGACTGGAAATCTAGCTCCCGAGCTAAAGTCCGCAGTGATACAAATGACGGAGCAATTAATGAAAAACGTAAAGTATCCTGAGAAACCCATGAAAATTGGCGACGAATTTAAGCAGGAAGTACCCATGACCGTGCCTATGGCAGGGGCAAGTCCGATTCAAATCATGATTGTAACTACCTATAAGTTGAAAGACATTACCGATAATAAAGCCTATTTTGACCTGGATCAGGAATTAAAACTGCAAGGCGATATGGAAGGTGGCAATATGGAAGCTGAGGGCAGTGGTACAGGATCCTCAGTATATGATATAGCTCATAATTTTATTACCGATACCAGCTCAGATTTGAATATGAGCTTTTCAGTTAAGACAGCCCAGTTAACTGTGAAGGCAAAGGCCAATGTAAAAACCACTCAGAAAATTGAAATTATAAGCCAGTAAGTGTAAAAAAAGTCCATCCTAATTCCCGGATGGACTTGATCCAATAAACCTAAACCCTAAAACAACTACTTCTCTTTATTTATTATTCCTGTCTCCGTGTCTGCCTTTATGCGGATGGCCTCCTCTATGCCCTCTGGGACCATCGTGCCTCGGGTGAGTCACCATATGTTCTAAAAGCTTTACATACTGTTCCCGGCTCAGCACTTCTTTGTATGTAGCCAGCTTTGCTTCATGGAAGCCCTGCATTTTTTCCTTTCTTGCTTCACGTTCCTCCTTATTCTCTTCTCGAAAAGCCTTCATTTGCTCGAAGTGCTCCACACTGGCCTCTTTGAGCTTTACCTTTTGATCTTCAGAAAGGTCAGGTATAGCCTCTCCAACCCGCTCTATTTCCCGTTCCGACATTTTCTCCGGATCCCACTCTTTTCTGTCCATATCTTGTGCAAATGCCACTGTAACGCCTAACATGAACATTACAGTAAATAATAATCTTGAATTTTTCATTTTTATTCTTTTTAGTTCCTGAGTGCATCAACGGCAAAAATCAGGCTTTTGTGCCGGGCTAATTAATGTATTCAATCAACAGCCGGATATTTTCAACGAATGGAAAGGTGCAGGCTGCGATAGCCGGATTTTGGCTGATACAAGGG
>NZ_SMLW01000288.1 GCF_009711405.1 Fulvivirga kasyanovii
GCTTGCCTGTAACGCTCATAGAAAAAAAGAAATATCCATTTCACCGGGTGTGTGGCGAATACATTTCCAATGAGGTGCGTCATTTTTTGGAGCGCCTTGATATATTCCCTGAGCATTTGCAGCCATCATTGATCACCCGGCTTCAACTGACTTCTACCAATGGCAAATCTGCTTTCCTACCCCTGGAAATGGGTGGGTTTGGAGTTAGTCGCTATGAATTTGATCACTTCCTTTATCAAAAAGCCACTGCTATGGGCGTAGAGTTTATTCTGCAAAGACAGGTTGGTGCGGTAAAGTTTGTGAATAATAGCTTTTGTGTGGAGGTGGAGGGAGCTTCGGATATGGAAGCTGATGTGGTGATAGGAGCTTTCGGAAAAAGGTCGCGGCTTGACAGACAAATGGGCAGGAAGTTTCTTGAAAAGCGTTCACCCTATATTGGCGTAAAACATCATATTGAATATGACGGGCACCCGGACGACTTGATTGCGCTCCATAACTTTAAAGACGGGTATTGTGGGATCAATAAGGTTGAGGGTAATAAGTATAACCTATGTTATTTATCTGCCCGCTCTAATTTATCAGCATCATCAGGCATTCCGGGTATGGAGGAAAGTGTGCTGAGCCAAAACCCATACTTAAAAGAGATCTTTACCGAGGCCCGGTTCCTTTTTAAGAAACCAGAGGTGATCAATGAAATTTCTTTTGAAACCAAGGAGCCGGTAGAACAGCATGTACTGATGTGTGGAGATGCTGCGGGAATGATTACGCCCTTATGCGGCAATGGCATGGCCATGGCTATCCGTTCAGCCAAAATTTTATCAGAAGAGGTTACAGGTTATTTTAACGATCATCGTTCCAGGGAAAAATTAGAGCATAACTACTCACGAAGGTGGCGGGAGCTTTTCGAAAAGAAACTCTGGAAAGGAAGACAGATACAGAAGCTCTTTGGCTCTGAGATTGCGTCTAATCTGGCGGTACTGATCGCAAAAAGATCGAGGCTGATAGCCGACTTTTTAGTCCGGCAAACACACGGCGATACTTTCTAATACCCTGCTTTGATGGCCTGGAGTACCTGGCTGCTATCCAGAAAGAAATATATAAAGAAAATATTCAGGCACAATGCAGAGAGGGTGTTCAGCCACATGGTATGGCTATAATCGGCCTTGTTCACATCGGTATGTACTTTTAAGTACCAATAGCCAAAGTAGATGACCACTGGCAGCATGCTGCCCACAAAGAGCAAGGCATATTTCATATTATGATATTCCATGAAATAGAAAACAAAAGCACCGACAGCTATGGTGAAAGCTGCAGCCGTGAAATAGAAAGTGCCTTTAATGCCAAGCTTATAACTTAAGGTGTTATCACCTCTTTTGGAATCTTCTTCATGCTGATAGATCTGGGTCATCGGGTAAGAGCCCCATAACATCAGGGAAGTCAGCAAGCCGGGCAGCAATACGTGTACCTGCTCCCAAACATGGAAACCATATTTGTTGAGGCCCATATAGGCCATAATAAAAGTAAATGCTCCCTGAAAGAAACCGGCAATGAACCAACTGAGGAGGGCATATTTTTTAATCCGTATCCAGGGGTGACTGTAGGCCTTGGAGACCAGCCCGTAAATGAAGAGCATGAGTGCAAACTCCCAACTGATCAGTAAAGCCATACCTATGGCAACCAAATCAAATATAAGAGCCGTATAGTATAAGCCCCTGACCACCTTTGGTGGATTTTTCAACCCCCCAATACTTTTTTCGTCCTTGTCAAAATAGCTGTTATAGCCGTTACTGGCCGGGTACAGAAAAAAATGAAGCGCAATGAAAACAATGATGATCCGACTTTCATTAATATTTGGAGATATCGCCAGGGCAAACAAAAACACAGGCAAAAGAAAAAATGAAAAAGGAATGCGCAGGTGGAGCCATGTGGATTTTTTAAACATACATCGATTTCTTTTACACCAAGATATCAATTTTTAAGTATTATTGATCAATGAATGCATACATCACCTCGATAGCTACGGCAAACCCCAAATTCAAAATTAAACAGCAGGATGTCCTTGATTTCATGATCAAGGCACACCGCCTGGAGGGGGCCGATGCAGATAAGCTGAGGGTGCTTTATAGAGCTACGGGCATCTTATCGAGGTATTCGGTAATTGAAGATTATACTTCTTCCCTGGTGCATGACTTCTTCCCTGACAATGACCGCCTCGAACCTTTCCCTACAACTCAGGACAGGCTGGGACTGTTTCAGCAGGAAGCCATTGGTCTGTCCGTGGAAGCGGCAAAAAAAGCGATAGGTAATGTCAAAGCGAATCAAATAACACATTTGATCACTGTAAGCTGTACGGGTATGTATGCCCCGGGTATTGACATAGAGCTTGTGGATAGGTTGGGCCTGAATTCCCATGTGGAAAGAACCGGGATCAATTTTATGGGATGCTACGCGGCCTTTAATGCATTAAAGGTTGCAGATGCTATATGTACGGCAAATAGTAATGCGTGTGTACTTATAGTATGCGTAGAGCTGTGCAGTATCCATTTTCAAAAGGAAGCCCATGAGGATTATATGCTGGCCAATGCACTCTTCGGTGATGGTGCAGCAGCCGTGTTGATGTCTGGCAGGCCAGGGAAAGGGGTGAATTTGAAGACCACTTCCTTTTTTAATGAATTGTTTAGGAACGGACATGAGCATATGGCCTGGAAAATTGGTGATTTCGGCTTTGAAATGCGCCTTTCTGCTTATGTGCCTGATGTAATAGAGTCAGGCATTAAACAGTTGACCCAAAGACTGGTTAATAAAAGCGGTGTGGATAAATTTGATTATTTTGCCGTACATCCGGGAGGAAAGAAGATTCTGCAGGTAATTGAAAAGGAACTGAGCATAAGCAAAAGGGAAAACCAGGCAGCGCATGACATACTTGCGGCTTATGGGAACATGTCTTCACCAACTATTTTATTCGTGCTAAAGCGTATATTGGATCAACTTAAAGCTGCGGATAATGGCAAAAACCTGCTGGGGCTTGCTTTTGGGCCGGGACTAACGCTTGAAAGCATGCTTTTAACCATAGAAGTACACTAATGGCATCGAAATTTGCACAGCGAAGTAATGAGGCCGAGCTTATGGATGACCTTGAAAGCTCCGGAGAGGTTATTGACCAAACCCTGAGGGAGCTGGAGACGATCAATAAATGGCTGGGTGGAAATCATGTGACCATTAACGGATTAGACTTATTGATGCAAAAGGCCGGTGCAACTGCTGATGCTTTGACTATTGTAGATCTGGGATGTGGCGGAGGTGATATGTTGATGATGATTGCCGACTGGGCAAGAAAACGAAGCCAGCGCATAAACCTGATAGGGATAGATGCTAACCCAAATATCATAGCGTTTGCCCAAAGGAATACCCGGAACTACCCTGAAATAACCTATAAATCAATAAATATTTTCTCGGAGGAATTTAAGGCACTGCAATATGATATTGCAACTTCTACTCTTTTTACACACCACTTTAATGATCAGGAACTTATAGATTTGTTTGACCTGATAAAATCGCAGGCCTCCATCGGCATGGTTATTAATGATCTGCATCGCCATTGGTTTGCATACCACTCTATTAAATGGCTGACGGCAGCTTTTTCGAGATCAGTTATGGTTCGAAATGATGCCGCCGTTTCCGTATTGAGGTCATTTCACAAAAACGAAATAGAGGAAATTCTTAAATCATCAGGTGTTTCTAACTATTCAATCCAGTGGATGTGGGCTTTTCGCTGGCAGTTGGTAGCATGGTTTTGAGAGTTTAATGTACCACGGCCGGAACCGCTTAGCACTGGGCTAGGCTGCGGGTTCCAGCATGGTTTCGCTTAGTTCTCTCTTGAATGAATAGCCGAAGCTAGGCAGGTTAAGCAGGTTTACGTGGCGGTTAAGTATTTTTAAAACGGTAATTACGGCACTTAGTGCATCTACTTCCTTGTGAAATACCCTATGGCCGCTTTCATGGTCAAGGGCCAGGACCTCTTCGGTAAATTCATCCAGGTGTTTAATGGTTATTTTCTTTTCCTTCGGCGTCCAGTCCGTTACATACATCACCTTAAGGTATTCCGGCAGCCTGCTTATAAACTCAGCGGATTCCGTATAAGATAAGCTTCGACGTATGGTGTGCAGTATTCTGCAAATAATCTCACCAGCCTTTTTTGAGTCAGGCATCACTAATGCGCGTTTTATTTCCAGAATGAGCCCGCTATCTCTTTTAGCAAGCCTGTCATAGTTGATTTCAAATGTGTGTTCCATTGTACGTATCAGGTATTTCTCTATAATGTGACTAACAGTTTTTTAAAGGCAGAAGAGAATAACCGTGCCAATAGAATATTTAATCTTATATGTCTGTTTATCA
>NZ_SMLW01000197.1 GCF_009711405.1 Fulvivirga kasyanovii
AGTCAGCCGCTCTAACCAACTGAGCTAAGGGGGAATGTTTTAAATATGTTTCCCTCATTTGGGTGTGCAATATTAGAACTTCGAATTAAAATATGCAAAAAATAATTTCTAAAAATTTAAAGAAATTTTCATCACCCTTTCAAAACGTCAAATTAGGACATAAAAGTAGATCAGCGTAAAGGCTGATAAGAAGATCAGACCTGCAATACCCAGAAGTTTTAACCATTTTGGCGGCACAAAATCTCCGGTTATGTCCTTCGAGAATATTACTTTATAATTCAAAAATGCCGCCAACGGAGCGATCACAAATGACACAACCGTTGCCAGGTCTACAAGGCTTTTCAGGTTATTTAAAAACTGGGATATAACTAAAAAGGAACCAACTGCGATCAGCACGATCCAGTAGAAGTAGCCGACTTTCTTTTTTCCGTCAAAAATTAACTTGACAATGCGCTCCATAGTTCGTCCATAGCCGTCAAGTACAGTAATGGATGTGCTGAACATCGTGCTAAAAGCAGCCACGGCGATGATAAAATAACTCCATGGGCCTATGGAAGAAGTGTACATACCCAATAGCTGCCCTGCAAAGGCAGGCGCGCTGTTGGACAGCTCAATGCCACTGCCGTACATCACCAAAGCACCAAGGGATAAAAATATAACGGCCAGTAGCGCCGTAATAGAGTAACCAATATTAAAATCGAGCAAGGTCTCTTTTAAAGTAGGCTTATATCCGGTTTGTTTGATCCTGGCTTCTGCCCAGAGGCCTGTCCAGGTCGACATATCTACCGCCGTTGGCATCCATCCCATAAGTGCTATAAGGAATATCAATCCGCTGGCACTATTTAACTCTTTAGGGATAAACCCCTCTACCGGTTCCGGGCGGCCTTTTACGAAAGCTACAACAACAGCCGTAATGGTGGAGATCAGCAGCACGACACTTACGATCTTCAGCAGGCTGTCCAGGGCACTATATCTGCCACTGCCCAGCACGATGATGCAGACACCAAAAATGATGGCCGCCCACCAATTGGTAGTAAGTTCAAAGCCCATCAGGTTACTGAGCAGGCCTGCAGCCACAAAGGTGACGGCGGCACTCACAATAAACATGGTAACAAGGGTCATGATCCCATAAACCCATAAGATCCACTTACCTACTTTGGCATAGCCATCAAGTATACTTAGCCCGGTGGCGCCGGTATAGCGGGAAGAAAATTCGAAAAACGGATATTTAAACAGGTTAGCCGCAATAACGGCTATGAGTAATGTGAAGCCATAATCAGCACCGGCACGGGTAGACTGCACCAGGTGAGACACACCAATGCACATTCCGGCAAATACAATCCCCGGCCCTAACGTCTTTAAAAAATTCCTGACCTTATCGTTCATGTTTTAGCATTTTGCGGCACAATATATAAAATTCCTTTTCTAAAACTAAATAGTCAAAATAAGACAAATTGACATGAATATTGAAGGGTATTTAGTTTATTAGTGACATTATGTCTTATTATCTATGGTTTTGAGGCCAAAATCCGGTCTGGTACAATTTTCAATAGTGTAGAGTTAAAAGTGAAACAAAACATTAAACTTAAATTTATAAAGCCATGACATTAGTAAGATACAACCCACTAAATGACTTTGTACCAGGTACTTTTGGAGATTTGATCGAGAGTGTTTTAAGAGACAAAACAAACGGTAATGTCAACTTCAAACCGGCAGTAGATATCTTTAAAGGAGAAAAAGAAATTGAGCTGCAACTTTTTGTTCCCGGTATGAAAAAAGAAGATTTTAACATTAACCTGGAAAACAATGTGCTTGAAATAAGTGGTGAAAGGATATTAAAAGATGAGCTGAAAGAGAAACTCCAAAAGCAGGAGTCTAACTACGGCAAATTCAGAAGGGCCTTTACACTTTCTGAAGACATCAATCAGGAGAAGATCAGCGCCAACTATGCTGATGGCATCCTGACCATTAAACTGCCCCTGACAGA
>NZ_SMLW01000507.1:0-12585 GCF_009711405.1 Fulvivirga kasyanovii
CTGCTGCTGCGGCTGTTGCTGTTGCTGCACCTGCAGCCGGTGACGGTGGCGATGCTGCGGCTGAAAAATCAGAATTCGACGTGATCCTTAAGTCACCAGGTGGAGCTAAATTAGCTATCGTTAAATTAGTAAAAGAATTAACTGGATTAGGACTTAAAGAAGCTAAAGAAATCGTAGACAGCGCTCCTAAAGCTATTAAGGAAGGTGTAGGTAAAGACGAAGCAGAAGGTCTTAAGAAGCAGCTTGAAGAAGCTGGGGCCGAAGTGGAGTTAAAGTAAACCTTGGCGACATATTATTTGCTCGTCTAACAAAAAGTTAGGCCCCGGTAAACTAATCGGGGTCTTTTGCTGTTTGTAGCTACTTACGAACATCATATTTTCAGGCCGTAAAACGACACGGCCGTTTACAACATCTTGTAATTTAAATTTTTAAAGCCTTGGCTACTAAAAAAGATAACTCAAGAATCAGTTTTTCATCTATTAAGAAAGTAATAGATTATCCCGATTTCCTTGATATACAACTTCAGTCCTTTAAGGACTTTTTCCAGTTGGAAACTCCGGCCGAAAAAAGGGAACAAGAAGGATTATTCAAAGTTTTTTCTGAAAATTTTCCGATCACGGATTCCAGAGAGAACTTCGTATTGGAGTTTATCGACTATATAGTTGATCCTCCAAAGTATTCTGTCGATGAGAGTATCGACAGGGGTCTGACCTATTCAGTACCTTTAAAGGCGAAATTGAAACTTACCTGTAATGATGAAGACCACGAAGATTTCGAAACTATCGAGCAAGAGGTTTTCCTGGGTAATATACCATATATGACGAAGAAAGGCTCCTTTGTGATCAATGGAGCCGAGAGAGTTATCGTTTCTCAGCTTCACCGATCGCCAGGCGTGTTCTTTGCTCAAAGTAAGCATACAAACGGCACCAAATTATATTCTGCCAGAATTATTCCTTTTAAAGGTTCATGGATAGAGTTTGCTACAGACGTTAACAACGTCATGTATGCTTATATTGATCGTAAAAAGAAATTTCCGGTAACCACACTGTTGAGGGCTATCGGGTATGGCACGGATAAAGATATCCTTGACTTATTTGGTTTGTCTGAAGAAGTGAAGGCTACGAAGAAGGATCTTAAAAATGCTGCAGGAAGAAAGCTGGCTGCAAGGGTTTTGAAGACCTGGACAGAGGACTTTGTTGATGAGGATACCGGAGAGGTGGTTTCTATTGACAGAAATGAAGTGCTTCTTGAAAGAGATCACATTCTTACAGAAGAGGATATCGATACTATTGTAGATTCAGGATCAAAATCTGTTATTCTTCATAGAGAAGATGTTAACGTTACAGACTATACGATCATCTTTAATACGTTGGCAAAAGATAACTCTAACTCCGAGAAGGAGGCAGTTGAGCAAATCTATCGACAGTTAAGAAATACAGAGGCTCCTGATGAGCAAACAGCTCGTGATATTATTCAGAGCTTGTTCTTTAGTGAAAAAAGATATGACCTGGGTGAAGTTGGTAGATACAGAATCAATAAGAAGTTAGGTCTTGATATAGATTCAGATCAGAGAGTATTAACTACCGAGGATATTATCCTTATTGTTAAATATCTTATCGGTCTGATTAACTCTAAAGCAGTGGTTGATGATATTGACCACTTGAGCAACAGACGTGTTAGAACTGTTGGTGAGCAGTTATATACTCAATTCGGCGTAGGTCTGGCCAGAATGGCAAGGACAATCAAGGAGAGAATGAACGTAAGGGATAATGAAGATTTTAAGCCTGTTGACCTGATCAATGCGCGTACATTATCATCAGTCATTAATTCTTTCTTCGGGACTAATCAGCTGTCTCAGTTCATGGATCAGACAAACCCTCTAGCAGAAATTACTCACAAGAGAAGGATGTCTGCCTTGGGACCTGGAGGTCTTTCAAGAGAGAGGGCCGGTTTCGAGGTTCGTGACGTTCACTACACTCACTACGGAAGGTTGTGTACGATTGAAACACCTGAAGGACCTAACATTGGTTTGATTTCATCACTTTGTGTTCATGCCAAAGTGAATAACATGGGCTTCATTGAAACTCCATACAGAGAGGTAAATGAAGGTAAGGTAGTGATGTCAGGTGATGTAAAATACCTTACTGCGGAAGAAGAGGACACACATAACATTGCTCAGGCCAATGCACCGTTGAAGGATGATGGCCAATTTATTAATGAAAGGGTAAAAGCGAGGTTTGAAGGCGACTTCCCAGTTGTGGAGCCTGCAGAAGTTCGTTATATGGACGTAGCTCCAAATCAGATTGTGTCGGTTGCTGCTTCACTTATCCCTTTCCTTGAGCATGATGATGCGAACCGTGCTTTGATGGGATCGAACATGCAACGTCAGGCTGTGCCTTTGATGAAACCTGAAGCTCCTATCGTTGGAACTGGCCTTGAAGGAAGAGTTGCTCTTGATTCAAGGGCTCTGATTCTTGCAGAAGCCGATGGTGAGGTAGAATTTGTTGATGCGAAGAAAATCGTTGTGAAGTATGACATGGATGAGGATGATCTACTAGTTAATTTCGACGATGATTTCAAAACATATAACCTGATTAAGTTCAGGAGAACCAACCAAGATACGTGTATCAATCTTACTCCTATTGTTAAAAAAGGAGAAAGAATTGTTAAAGGTCAACCTCTTGTAGAGGGGTACGCGACACAAGGCGGAGAGCTGGCTCTTGGAAGAAACCTGAGGGTGGCGTATATGCCATGGCAAGGGTACAACTTTGAGGATGCTATTGTAATCTCCGAGAAAGTTGTTCGTGACGATATCTATACTTCTATTCACATTGATGAATATGAACTTGAGGTTCGTGACACCAAGCGTGGCGAGGAGGAATTAACTTCTGAAATTCCTAACGTAAGTGAGGAGGCTGTAAAACACCTTGATGAGAATGGTATCATCAGAGTTGGTGCTGAGGTGAAGGAAGGTGATATCCTGATAGGGAAAATTACCCCTAAGGGTGAGACAGATCCTACTCCTGAAGAAAAACTTTTGAGGGCGATATTCGGAGACAAGGCCGGTGATGTAAAAGATGCATCTATGAAAGCACCTCCATCATTAAGAGGTGTAGTAATAGATACCAAGCTTTTCTCACGACCTAAGAAGGATAAAGACCTTAGAGCAAAATCTAAAAAAGAAGTAGAAATACTTAAAAATAAATATTCCAAGCAGCTATTGGCTTTGAGATCTCAAATGATCGAGAAGTTAACTCAATTGCTGGATGGTAAAACAAGTCAGGGAGTTAAGCATAAATTTGGTGATGAGCTTATCAGCAAAGGAGTGAAGTTCAATGGTAGAAATATTGAACAGAATTTATTCCCTGAAAAGAATATTTACAAAGACGAGAGTACATATAATGTACCTGAAGAGGTGAACTTGATTTCTGATGTTATCCTTGATAACTGGACGACAGAAGAGAAAGTAAACGATTTAGTATTCAGACTTGTTAAAAGTTACAATATTAAACGTAATGAGATAGCTGGTGATTTCAAGAGAGAAAGGTTTACACTGGAAGTTGGAGATGAATTGCCTGCAGGTATTGTACAATTGGCTAAGGTATATATAGCTAAAAAGAGAAAGCTTAAAGTAGGTGATAAAATGGCTGGACGACACGGTAACAAAGGTGTGGTGGCCAGGATCGTTAGAACCGAAGACATGCCTTTCCTTGAAGACGGAACCCCGGTTGATATTTGTTTGAACCCGCTAGGTGTACCTTCAAGGATGAACTTAGGTCAGATCTATGAAACCGTATTGGCATGGGCCGGTCTGGAATTAGGCAGAAAGTATGCCACCCCGATTTTCGATGGTGCTTCCATGGATGAAGTTGCCGGGGAGTTGAAGGAGGCAGGTTTGCCTGAGTACGGTAGAGCATACCTTTATGATGGTCTCACCGGTCAGCGATTCGACCAACCGGTTACAGTGGGTATAGCCTACATGCTTAAGCTGGGTCACTTGGTAGATGATAAAATGCACGCAAGATCTATCGGACCTTACTCATTAATTACTCAGCAACCGCTTGGTGGTAAAGCACAATTCGGTGGCCAGAGATTTGGTGAGATGGAAGTTTGGGCTCTTGAGGCATTCGGAGCATCTCACGTACTACAGGAAATCCTTACCATTAAGTCTGATGACGTAATAGGAAGGGCTAAAGCTTATGAAGCTATAGTGAAAGGTGAAAACATGAAAAAGCCTAATATTCCTGAGTCGTTCAATGTACTGGTTCATGAACTTCGTGGACTTGCATTGGAAATTACTTTAGACTAATATTTAAAATATTCATGATCAGGAGGGCTGCCTCCTGATCATAGACATTAAATAATCAAACTATGTCGTTCAGAAAGAATAAAAAACTAAACCTTGATTTTTCTAAGGTTACCATTAGTTTGGCATCACCCGAATCGATCCTTGAGAGTTCGCATGGTGAGGTCACTCAACCGGAAACCATTAATTACAGGACTTACAAGCCTGAGATGGGCGGACTATTCTGTGAAAGAATCTTTGGTCCTGTTAAAGATTGGGAATGTCATTGTGGTAAATATAAAAGAATAAGATACAAAGGTATTATTTGCGACAGATGTGGTGTTGAGGTTACCGAGAAGAAGGTAAGAAGAGAGAGAATGGGACACATAGAATTGGTAGTCCCTGTTGCGCACATTTGGTACTTCAAATCACTACCTAACAAAATAGGTTATTTGCTCGGGTTACCCACTAAAAAACTCGATCAGATCATTTATTATGAGCGATATGTAGTTATTCAGCCAGGTATTAAAGAGGAAGACGGTCTGGCAAAGATGGATTTCCTTACCGAGGATGAGTATCTGGATATCCTTGATAAAATGCCAAGGGAGAATCAACTGTTGGATAATGATGATCCAAACAAGTTCATTGCTAAGATGGGAGCTGAGGCTCTTGAAATGTTATTGGCAAGAACTCAACTGGATGAATTATCTTATGAGCTCAGACACCAGGCAGCTACGGATACATCTCAGCAAAGAAAGGCAGAAGCCCTTAAAAGACTGAAGGTAGTAGAGGCATTTAGGGAAGCAAGAAGCAGGATTGAAAACCGTCCTGAGTGGATGATTATCAAAATGGTGCCTGTGATCCCGCCGGAGCTGAGGCCATTGGTGCCTCTTGATGGTGGTAGGTTCGCGACGTCTGACCTTAATGACCTTTACAGAAGGGTTATTATCAGAAATAATCGTCTTAAGAGACTTATTGATATCAAAGCTCCCGAAGTTATCCTACGAAATGAAAAGCGTATGCTTCAGGAAGCGGTTGATTCACTTTTCGATAACTCAAGAAAAGTTAATGCTGTAAGATCTGATGGAAACAGAGCTTTGAAATCTTTGAGTGATATGCTTAAAGGTAAGCAAGGTCGATTCCGTCAAAACCTTTTGGGTAAAAGGGTTGACTACTCCGGTCGTTCGGTAATTGTAGTAGGTCCTGAGCTTAAATTGCATGAGTGTGGTCTTCCAAAAGATATGGCTGCAGAACTTTTCAAACCTTTTATTATCAGAAAGCTGATAGAAAGAGGTATTGTAAAGACAGTGAAATCAGCAAAGAAAATTGTTGACAGGAAAGATCCTGTTGTTTGGGATATTCTCGAAAATGTGTTGAAAGGACATCCGGTTCTACTTAACAGGGCTCCTACACTGCACAGATTAGGTATACAGGCATTCCAACCTAAGCTGATCGAGGGCAAAGCTATCCAGTTGCATCCTTTGGTATGTACTGCTTTTAACGCTGACTTTGACGGTGACCAGATGGCCGTTCACGTACCTCTTGGTCAGGAGGCGGTTTTAGAGGCTTCATTGTTGATGCTTTCATCACACAACATCCTGAACCCTGCTAACGGAGCCCCAATCACCGTACCTTCTCAGGACATGGTTTTAGGTCTTTACTATGTAACAAAAGGTAGAAGAGGCACTGAGGAAAAGCCGGTCAAAGGTGAAGGAATGATGTTCTACAGTGCGGAGGAAGTGATTATCGCCATTAATGAAGACAGGCTTTCAAAGCATGCCTATATTAAGGTAAGAACTAAAGTTCGAAATGATAAGGGAGGACTCGAAACCAAAGTTATTGAGACTGTAGCCGGAAGGGTATTGTTCAACCAGCATATACCTGAGGAAGTTGGTTTCGTTGATGAACTTCTTACCAAAAAGAAACTTCAGCAAATTATCTCTGATGTATTCAAGATATCAGGAATGGCCAGAACGGCGCACTTCCTGGATGATATTAAAGACCTTGGATTCCAGATGGCCTACAAAGGCGGTCTGTCAATGGGCTTGAATGATGTTGCGATACCTGCAGAGAAGGAAGAACTTGTGGCACAGGCCAAAGAAGAAGTAGATGCCGTATGGAATAACTACTTGATGGGTCTTATCACAGATAATGAGAGATATAATCAGGTAATTGATATCTGGACCAGGATAAATACTCAGCTTACGAACACGTTGATGACTAAGTTGGCGGAGGATGATCAAGGGTTCAACTCGATTTATATGATGATGCACTCAGGTGCAAGGGGTTCTAGAGAGCAGATTCGTCAGTTGGGAGGTATGAGGGGACTTATGGCCAAACCTCAGAAAAACCTTGCAGGATCTGTGGGAGCAATTATTGAAAACCCTATTCTTTCTAACTTTAAAGAAGGCCTCGACGTAATTGAGTACTTTATTTCAACTCACGGTGCTCGTAAAGGTCTTGCAGATACCGCTTTGAAAACTGCGGATGCAGGATACCTTACAAGACGGCTCGTGGATGTAGCGCAGGATCTTGTTATTAC
Organism: Fulvivirga kasyanovii; assembly: GCF_009711405.1. Classification (GTDB taxonomy): domain Bacteria; phylum Bacteroidota; class Bacteroidia; order Cytophagales; family Cyclobacteriaceae; genus Fulvivirga; species Fulvivirga kasyanovii. The sequence continues at coordinate 6,828 of NZ_SMLW01000507.1, forward strand.
TGAGGATGATTGCGGTACGTTGAGAGGTCTTACTGTAACGGCACTTAAAGATAATGAGGATATCGTAGAGCCATTATCTGAAAGGATTCTAGGTCGAGTATCAGTTCATGATATTTATGATCCACTTTCAGACGAACTTATCTGTGAGTCCGGGGAGGAAATTACTGAGGAGATCGCCAGGATCATCGATGAAAGCAGCATTGAGGAAGTAGAAATCAGATCGCTTCTGACCTGCGAAACTAAACAAGGTGGTTGTGCGAAATGCTATGGAAGAAACCTTGCAACAGGTAACATGGTGCATGCAGGCGAGGCAGTAGGAGTTATTGCAGCACAATCAATCGGTGAGCCAGGTACACAGCTTACATTGAGAACATTCCACGTAGGTGGTACTGCATCGAACATTGCGGTTGATGCAAACATTAAAGCTAAATTCGACGGTACGATTGAGTTTGAAGGCATCAGAACAATCAAAACTACCAATAAAGATGGTGAGGCCGTTGAGGTGATCATGGGTCGTACCGGGGAGATCAAGGTTGTCGATGAGAAGAGGGGCGTAGTTTTGATGACTAACCACGTACCTTATGGATCATTCCTTAAAGTGAAGGAAGGACAGAAAGTTGAAAAAGGACAGGAACTTGTTTTCTGGGATCCTTATAACGCTGTAATCCTTTCTGAATTTGACGGTTCCATCGAGTTTGAATCGATTATTGAAGGTGTTACTTACAAAGAAGAGTCCGATGAGCAAACAGGACACAGAGAGAAAGTAATCACCGATACAAAAGATAAAACAAAGAACCCTGCTATAAGAGTAAATACCAAGGATGATGGTAAGTCATACAACATACCGGTAGGAGCTCACCTTGCAGTGGAAAACGGAGAGAAGATTAAGGCAGGTCAAATTCTGGCTAAAATCCCTCGAACCATGGGTAAATCAAGAGATATTACCGGGGGTCTTCCAAGGGTTACCGAGCTTTTTGAAGCTAGAAACCCTTCAAACCCTGCAGTGGTTAGTGAGATTGACGGTGTTGTTACTTACGGAGGTATTAAACGTGGTAATAGGGAAATCTTTATTGAATCAAAAGACGGTATCAAAAAGAGGTATCTGGTATCATTGTCCAAACACATTCTTGTACAGGATAATGACTTTGTAAAAGCAGGGTACCCGCTTTCTGATGGTGCTATTACTCCTGCAGATATTCTGTCCATTAAAGGGCCAACTGCTGTTCAGGAGTATCTGGTAAATGAAATTCAGGAAGTTTATCGTCTGCAAGGTGTGAAGATAAACGATAAGCATATTGAAGCTATCGTAAGCCAGATGATGCAGAAAGTTCAGATCGTTGATCCGGGAGATACGAGCTTCCTTACTAATGAGATCGTGGATAAGTTTGTATTTAGCGAAGAAAACGATGCTGTACTTGACAAGAAAGTTGTTACTGATGCGGGTGATTCAGAAAACCTTAGACCGGGACAGATCATTACTGCAAGAGAGCTTAGAGACGAAAACTCTACGCTTAAGCGTAAGGACCTGAAACCTGTAGAGGTGAGAGAGGCAATGCCAGCGGTATCTAAACCTACTTTGCAGGGTATTACTCAGGCATCACTTAAAACTGAAAGCTTCCTTTCTGCGGCATCTTTCCAGGAGACTACTAAAGTACTCAGCGAGGCTGCCATACGAGGTAAGGCTGATCAGTTACTGGGATTGAAGGAGAACGTTATCGTTGGACATCTAATACCTGCCGGAACAGGGCAGAGATCTTTCAAAGACGTTATCGTTGGATCTCAGGACGAGTACAATGAACTAGTTGCCTCAAAAGAGGGATCTAAAGAGAGACAACTTCAGGAAGGTAATTAATAATGGCTGACGATAATAAGGGAAAGAAGGAAAATCCTAATCAGATCAATATTGAATTATCTGAAGAGGTAGCGGAAGGTGTTTATTCAAACCTGGCTATGATCGCTCACTCTAACAGCGAGTTTGTGATAGACTTTATTCGTCTTATGCCAGGAGTGCCAAAAGCCAAAGTGAAGTCCAGGATAGTTATTACTCCTGAACATGCAAAGAGGCTTCTGAATGCTTTGAATGAGAATATTCATAAGTATGAAGAGACCTTTGGCCCGATTAAGAAGACAGAAGAAGCTCCAAAGTTCCCGCTCAATTTTGGCGGGACAGTTGGGGAAGCCTGATACACGGAGTAACCTTTGTATCAATAGAAATAAATTCAGCCCGAAGTATTGCTTCGGGTTGAATTTATTATATAAAGTATTTGATTAGTAAGACTGTTTTTTTTACCTTTGCAGTCCGAATTTTAAAATGGAATAAAAACTAAAGAAAGAAATATAAATGCCTACTATTCAACAATTGGTTAGAAAGGGTAGAAAGAAGTTGGTAACTAAATCCAAATCGCCTGCTCTTGATTCATGTCCACAAAGGCGAGGTGTTTGTACCAGGGTGTACACTACTACACCTAAGAAGCCTAACTCTGCTATGAGAAAAGTGGCAAGGGTGAGATTGACAAATGGTAAAGAAGTTAACGCTTACATACCGGGTGAAGGTCACAATTTACAGGAACACTCGATCGTATTGATCAGAGGTGGAAGGGTAAAAGACTTGCCAGGTGTAAGATATCACATCATCAGGGGTGCATTGGATACCGCCGGTGTTAATGGTAGGTTACAAAGAAGATCAAAATATGGTGCTAAAAGGCCCAAAAAATAAATAAGTAGAAGATAATGAGAAAAGCTAAACCAAAGAAAAGGTATATCCTGCCAGATCCTAAATTTCAGGATACTCTGGTTACCAAATTTGTAAACTATCTAATGATAGATGGTAAGAAGAGTACTGCTTATGCTATTTTCTACGAAGCTATGGAGCAGGTAGAAAGTAAAACCGGGGAAAACGGTTTGGAAACCTGGAAAAAAGCTCTGAATAACATCATGCCTTCAGTGGAGGTAAAGAGTAGAAGAGTGGGTGGTGCAACATTTCAGGTGCCTATGGAAGTAAGGCCTGAAAGAAAGATCACTCTGGGGATCAAATGGATGATTAGATATTCGCGCCTTCGTGGAGAAAAGACCATGAGAGATAGATTGGCGGGCGAGATTGTAGCGGCTTCAAAAGGTGAAGGTGCTGCAGTTAAGAAAAAGGATGATACACACAGAATGGCTGAGGCGAACAAGGCATTTTCACACTTTAGATTTTAATATCTGTTACAATGGCAAGAGATCTTAGATTAACAAGAAACATAGGTATCGCTGCACACATCGATGCTGGAAAAACTACTACTACGGAGCGAATCCTGTATTATACCGGAGTAAGCCACAAGATAGGAGAGGTACATGACGGTGCTGCGACTATGGACTGGATGGAGCAGGAGCAAGAAAGAGGTATTACCATTACTTCTGCTGCGACTACAGTATTCTGGCCTTACAAAGGAGATAAGTATCATATAAATATTATTGATACCCCGGGACACGTTGACTTTACTGTTGAAGTGAACAGGTCTTTAAGGGTATTGGATGGTTTAGTTTTCTTATTTAGTGCGGTTGACGGTGTTGAACCTCAGTCTGAAACTAACTGGAGACTTGCAGATAACTATAAAGTTGCCAGGATTGGTTTCGTAAATAAAATGGACCGTGATGGCGCTGATTTCTTAAACGTGTGTAAGCAGGTTAAAGAAATGTTAGGAACCAAAGCCGTTCCTCTTCAATTGCCGATTGGTGCAGAAGCTTCTTTCAAAGGTGTTGTTGACCTGGTTGAAATGAAGGCTATGGTATGGAATGAGGAGGACATGGGAATGACTTATAGCGAAATAGACATTCCTGAGGATATGAAGGACGAGGTTGAGGAATACAGAGAGCATTTGTTAGAGTCTGTTGCGGAATACGATGATACTTTAATGGAAAAGTATTTCGAGGATCCTGATTCGATTTCAAGAGACGAGGTTGTGGCTGCTTTAAGAAAGGCAACTATAGACCTGGCTTTCGTACCTATGCTTTGTGGTTCTGCCTTTAAAAACAAAGGTGTACAAACCATGCTTAACTATGTGATGGAGCTTTTACCATCACCGTTAGATAGAGATAATATTGTAGGTACTAATCCTGATACTGAAGAGAAAGTTTCCAGAAAACCTTCTCCTGAAGCTCCTTTCGCCGCATTAGCATTTAAAATTGCTACTGACCCATTCGTAGGTCGTTTGTGCTTCGTAAGGTCGTATTCAGGTCTTCTTGATTCTGGTTCATATGTATTCAATACAAGAACTAATAAGAAAGAAAGGATATCTCGTATCTTCCAGATGCATGCTAATAAGCAAAATCAAATAGATCAACTTCATGCCGGTGATATCGCTGCTGTAGTTGGTTTTAAAGATATAAAAACAGGAGATACACTTTGTAACGAGAATCATAAGATCGTTCTCGAGTCGATGGTGTTCCCTGAACCTGTAATTGGATATGCGATCGAGCCTAAAACTCAGGCAGACGTTGACAAAATGGGTATGGCTATTGCCAAACTTGTTGAGGAAGATCCTACACTTCAGGTTAATACAGATGAAGAAACTGGACAAACTATTCTGAGAGGTATGGGTGAGCTTCACCTTGATATTATCATGGATCGTTTGAAAAGGGAATTCAAAGTAGAGGTTAATCAAGGTGCACCTCAAGTTGCTTATAAGGAAACAATCACTTCTCTTGTAGATCATAAGGAAGTATATAAAAAGCAAACGGGTGGTAAGGGTAAGTTTGCGGATATTGTATTCAAACTTAGCCCCGCTGATCCTGATGAGAATGGTGTTATTAAACCAGGTTTACAATTTGTAAATAGTATTACTGGTGGTGTAATTCCTAAAGAATTCATCCCGGCTATCCAAAAAGGGTTTGAGCAGTCCATGAACAATGGACCTTTGGCAGGGTACCCTATTGAAGCTATGAAAGTTGAATTGTATCACGGTAGTTTCCATGATGTGGATTCGGATGCACTTTCTTTTGAAATGGCTGCAAGACTAGGTTTTAAAACCGCTGCTAAGCAAGCTGGTCCTCAATTACTTGAGCCTATCATGAAGGTTGAAGTGGTTACGCCAGATGAGTATACTGGTTCTGTTACCGGTGACTTGAACAAGCGTCGAGGATTGATGAAAGGTATGGATACTAAAGGAGCTGCTCAGGTTATTAAAGCAGATGTTCCTTTGTCTGAGTTGTTCGGATATGTTACTGACCTTAGAACTATCACATCTGGTAGAGCTACAGCATCATTGACGTTCTCACATTACGATCCAGTTCCTAAGAACCTGGCTGACAAAGTTATAGAAGAAGTAAAAGGAGCGGCCGTTTAATTAATTAAAGCTATGAATCAGAAAATAAGAATAAAACTTAAGTCATACGATCACAATTTGGTTGATAAATCATCTGAAAAAATTGTGAGAGCTGTGAAAACTACTGGTGCAGTAGTAAGCGGACCTATTCCTCTTCCGACTATCAAGGAAAAGTTTACTGTGTTGAGATCACCACACGTAAATAAAAAGTCGAGAGAGCAGTTTCAGCTTTGTACTTACAAAAGACTGGTTGATATCTACTCAAACAGCACAAAAACTGTTGATGCTTTGATGAAGCTGGAGCTTCCCAGTGGTGTTGATGTAGAGATTAAAGTCTAACGAGACATACTGAAATTTATAATAAAACAAGAAGGCTGATACACCCGTATCAGCCTTCTTGTTTAGTAAAGTATTAATTTATTTGAAGATGAAAGCCGTTCGTTAAGTTATTTTTT
>NZ_SMLW01000507.1:12782-14774 GCF_009711405.1 Fulvivirga kasyanovii
TGTGATCAAGCTCATCTAAATGTTTGGTTATTTCTTTCTGAGATTCCGCAACTACTTCAGCAACATATTCCACCTTGGACTTTATTAACTCATAGTCCTTTTCTGCTTCTGTGGAGAGTTTTTGCAATTCTTTTAGTGTTAACGCAATTTTTGAAACACCTACTATTTGTGTAGTTGCAAACAGGGAATGTGCGCTATCATGGATGCCATCCCAATCCCTGCTTTTTGTACTTGCCACCAGTCTTCCTAATTGATTTGGTGAAGATGTAAGATATCTTTTTAGTGATTCCCGGATGAGCGATTCATCATTGTCAGTAAGATCTCTAAGGTAAGATAGGTCTGTAAATAATGCCATATAGTCTAATTGATAACCTTTTTGATACAGTTAATAAGGTCGTTGATCCTTATTGGTTTTGTAATATAATCATTCATTCCAGCATTTTGACATTTTTCCTTCTCACCGACCAGAGCGTGTGCTGTCATGGCAATGATGGGAATGCTCTGTTTAAAATTAGCTCTTATTTTTTGTGTAGCCTCATATCCATCCATATTCGGCATTTGAATATCCATGAGTATTATATCGAAAGTCATTTTATTTAGGGTCTCCATAGCTTCGACACCATCTGACGCCACTTTTACACGGGCATTGTACTTTTGCAAAAGTGATTGAATAAGGAATTGGTTCAGTTCGTTATCCTCAACTACCAGTATATTTAGCTTGCTCAGGTCTTTTTCGACAGGTTTCTTGTGGCTGACGGAGTGTTTTTCTTTGTTATCAGTTCGTTCGAATGGAAGCGTAAAAATAAATTCAGAGCCTGAACCTTCTTTGCTTTTTACTGACAGTTGACCTTGCTGTAATTCTACGAGAGACTTAACGATAGTTAGTCCGAGCCCTGTACCCCCATATTTGCGCGTAGTATCACTTGAGGCTTGAGTAAAGCCATCAAAAATACTTTTGATTTTCTCTGAGGGTATTCCTATTCCAGTGTCTTTCACATTAAATTGAAGGATCACCTTTTGACCATCAGTCCCTTTGACTTTTACCATGAGCTTAATTTCTCCTTCCGGAGTAAATTTTACCGCATTGCTTAATAAGTTAAGTAGAATTTGATTTAGTCGGTATTTGTCACCTGATAAAGTCTCAGGCACTTGAGGGTCTATATCTTTATCCAGTGATACCGGACTATTTTCGCATTTGAATGAGGTAATGTTCAGTACTTCATGCACCGCATTATGTATAGAAAAAGGGTTGTTTTCAAAATCAATCATTCCTGCTTCTATCTTGCTGAAATCAAGGATATCATTGATAAGAGAAAGAAGAGTGTCAGAAGCTGAATTGATTGAATTAACGTATTTCTTTTGCTCCGTGGTAAGCGGTGTGCTATTGAGTAATTGAGCCATTCCTATTATGGCATTCATTGGGGTGCGAATTTCGTGGCTCATGTTTGCCAGAAATTTATCTTTTTCTTTTGATGCATTTTCAGCATCCTGTTTTGCCTTTGATAATTCTGCTGTTCTCTCAACAACCCGCTTTTCAAGATAGTCGTGGGCTTGCTTCAACTTTTTTTCAGCTAATTGCCTTTCTTCTATTTGATTTTGAAGTAATTGATTGGTTTTGCTAAGTTGTTGATTTTGACTTCTTAGCTTTTCAAGCATTTGTTTTACCTCAGTAATGTCATGTAATGTAATTATACCACCGAGGATCTCATGTGATGTACTGTGTATCGGGGTAATGAAAATTTCAAAAAATCCATTTCTATACTTATATCTCCGATCTTTCAGGTAGATATTGCCTCCGCTAAGTACCTCATTGAGAAACTGCTTGTCTTCATCTTCGCTTAGTTCCGGAAAAATCTCGAAAATGTTTTGTGAAAGCGCTTTTGATCGTTCAATGTCATAATGCAACTCCATGATCTTATTCCATTCTATCACTTGAAGTGATTGATCGAAACCCACTATACCATCAACGCAATTATCTAAAAGGGCGCTATT
>NZ_SMLW01000181.1 GCF_009711405.1 Fulvivirga kasyanovii
ATCGTAGCTGTAGGTGTACAGCTTTTCTTCCGCATCCCCGTGGGCTTTCCATTTGATGGCGGATATATTGCCATTGTATTGCGGTTTGTGTGCCAGTGTGTTTTCAGTGGCTACGGCAGTTTTGGTTGTGGATGATACCACATGGCTGTAGGCTGAAAACTCCTGCCCGTTAGTGGCCCTTACACGATAGTAATAGGTAGTGCCTCCGGTAAGTTTGCTGTCTTTATACTGACGTGCCCCACGAACGGTGGTAGCTACCCTTGCAAAGCCACCGGTTTGGCTTAGCGATCTTTCTATCTCATAGCTTATAGCCGGGTCCTGGGCTTCCCACTTAATAAGGTTCTTATCAAAGTCAGTGGCTATGGCCTGTACACGGTCAGGTATTTCAGGGGCCACCATTGCCTCAAAAGATATGGCTGATCCCTTGATCTCTCCACTGCTATGGTAAATACTTACATCTACCATGAGCGGGCCGGTCGAGGGGGTTTCCGAGTCGTAGTAGGGATCACCGTTCCTTTTGTAGGTAATGGTAGTACCTGTCCTTTCTATCCGAAGGATGTCACCGTCTTCAAATCCTCCTATACCATATTTGTTACTTCCTTGCTCATTGACCACTATTGTATTGGTACTGCTGATTTTAAAGGCATAGTCGATGTTATTGGTGGCATCGGTGCTGTTTTCGGTGAGGCCAAAGTAGCGTTCATGGTTAGTACCATACACAATAAACTCTGCCCAGCCGTCGGTACCTGCGGGAAGTATTTCTACGGAGGTCGCACCCCCATTATCAATGCCCCAGCCTGCGGTTTTGCGCAAGGTGTTGTCGGGCAGTACTTCCACCCCTGTCAGGTCTGTCCAGGTCACCGGGAAGCCTTCCCTTGAAGCTACTTCAGTGGTCACTGTCAGGGCATTGCTGTAGGAGGAGTTGCCTCCTGAGTTATAGGCATACACTCGATAAGTATAGCTGACAGCTCCTGCCACAGTACCATCGGTGTAGCTGGTGGTGTTGGAAGGCAGGTTGGCCACCTGCTCGTAAGTGCCGGTGCCGCTTTGCCTTTCTATTATAAACCCTGTTTCATCGCTGGCATTATCTGCCCATTGCAGGCCTACACTGTTTGATGTCACTGTTGTGCTTTGCAGGGTAGTTGGGGCATTGGGTGATTCTACATGGGCTGCTCCAAAGTTAAGGGTGCCGTTTTGGATCTCTCCATTGTTATGGTAGATGCATGCATCAACCCTCAGGGAAGTGGTTGAAGGTACCTCGGATATATGGAAGGTACTGCCGCCTCTTTTATATTCTATGGTGGTACCGGTACGCTCCACCCTGAATACTTCTCCAGGCTCTATATCTCCGTAGCCGGCACGGGAGATGCCGTTTTCCTGGATCACAATGGTATTGATGCTGCTGATCTTGATGGCATAGTCCATATTCTTGGTGGCATCCACATTGTTTTGGGTCAGGCCAAAGTAGCGCTCCTGGCTAGTGGGGTAGACGGTAAATTCTGCCCAGCCGTCAGTGCCTGCGGCCAGTACTTCCGCAGAGGCTGCGCCTCCATTATCGGAGCCCCAGCCCCCGGTCTTGAGCAGGGTATTGTCCGGCTGTACTTCCACACCCACCAGG
>NZ_SMLW01000641.1:0-13078 GCF_009711405.1 Fulvivirga kasyanovii
TTTTACTGGGTCGAAATTAAATAGGGGTTCAAAAAAAGGGAATGGCGGCTCAGGTTTTCTTAAGGAATCAGTTAATCACTTACAATAAATTAAACATGCTATAACAACCAATTAAAAAACAACCATGGCTAAGGGAGCAGAAGTCCCTTGGCCTAAATTTTCAACTTAAACCAACGCCCCATGACATCTAATTTAATTACAACCCGACTCAGAAGAGCCGTGCTGCTCTTGCTTATGTTCATTCCTGTGCTGAGTATTGCGCAGGTTACCGTTCCTTTTAAAATCGAAAACCATTCAGGATTGCCCGATAACCAGCTTTTCGTAGCTGTAGTCGGTGAAGATCTTGCCGAACCCAGCAACCACATATGGGTTGACCCTGCCACAGGCGCTCAATTGCCCATGTCCCCTGCCTACAATACTGTTCAGGGGCCGGTTTACGGAGGCAATCAGGGTCCCGGGCAAAACGGCCTGTACGCTGATTGTTTCAGAAGGCTCAGTGAAATTGCCAACAATACAGTAATGGTTCCTCCTATTCAGGGCTGCCGGATATTCATCGCGTATGAAGAGCAACTTTATTTTTACTTCTTTGGAGCTTCCGGCGCACAACGAGGCTACACATCGCCCAATGCCACTGATCCCACTGACCCTAATCAGGGCATCCGGTATGAGATCATTGAGCTGACCAATAACCAATACGGCATGTTTGCCAATACCACACGGGTAGATTCCTACCAATACCCCATAGGTATGGAACTGTTTGGCTCAGATGGCTACTACAAAAAGGTGGGAGAAATAGCTACACATGAAGAAATAGTGGCTGCCTTTCAGGCCAGTGTTCCTGTAGAATTCCAGAAGTGCCTTGACCCCGCCACCGGGGAGATCACTGCTCCCTCTAAAACACCAGAATTTGCCGATGGCTCTGTAGGGTCTATGCCTGTACCCGGGCCATATGTAAATTACATGAAGCCATATGTAGATGCTGTATGGAGCAAATATGCCAATGAAGACCTGATATTTGATGCCGGTGACGCCGGAATCTGGAAAGGCCGCGTTCAGGGCGAACAGCTTGTGATGGTAAGCCAGTCGCCAGCGTTCCAGGGCAGACAAGCCATTATTACCAGAAGACCTACCACACAGGAAGTTTTTGAAGGAAAAGGCGTATTGGATAATGTAGTGCAGGATGGCACCACTGACCTTTTGGTGCAGGCCCAGATCTGCGCTGCCCTCAACCGCCACATCATTGATATCAATACCCCTAACCCAGGGTTACAGGATTGGTCTGATGCTTCCCAATATTATCAGGCCTCTCCCTGTAACCATTACGCAAAGTTCTGGCACCAGCAAGGTATCAGTGTAGACCAGCTTTCTTATGGTTTTGCCTATGATGATGTTTTTGAATATTCATCATCCGTCCATACGCCAAACCCTACACAGGCCATCATTAACATTGGCCCTTACGATGACGATGATACCGGCACTGCCACTCCTATTCCTGCCACGATCCAGGCAGAAGCTTATACCAACATGAATGGGGTACAACTGGAAGCCACAACCGATGATGGTGGCGGTGAAAACGTAGGGTGGATTGATACCGGAGACTGGCTTGAATATGAAATCAATGTACCTCAGACCGGAAATTACACAGTGGAATACCGTGTTGCCAGCCTTGATGCAGGCGGCGTTATAGAGTTCTTCTCCAATGGGTCATCTAAAGGAACAACCAGCTTTAATGCTACTGGAGGGTGGCAAAACTGGACTACAGCAAGTACTACCGTAAGCCTCTCCGCAGGAGAGCAGACTGTAAGGCTTGTGTCTAACAATTCAGGATGGAATGTCAACTGGATAGCATTTAAAACTTCAGGGACTCCTCCTCAGGACGGATGCAACATATCCGTAAATGCAGATTTCTCGGTAGAAATCTCGGAGGACTCCAATAACCCTACTTTGACTTTTGTCCCCAAAAGGTCAGGTGTTGGTTCCCCAACCTGCATATTGTACTACAGCACTTCGGCCAATGACCCTTACCCTGGCTATTTGGTATCTGCCAATACACCATACCAGATCAATGCCGGTGCTGGGCAAACGATTTATTTTTACTATACCTACAGCTTGCCCGAAGGTGGTGAAAACAACACGCTGAACAACAAAAAGAGCTTTGTTGTCGGCAACTGCAATTCATCAGCTACCGCAAGGCAGTCTTCCACTACACAGGAGGAATCTATTGAGTTTAAACAGCCCGTAATATACCCTAACCCGGCCGGTAATCAACTGAATGTTGAAAATCTTCCTGCCGAAACCCGGGAGATCACTATTTACGATATAACCGGTAAAAAGAGCTTAATCGTGAATGACTCCAAGGGTACGAGGGCTACACTGGACATCCGGCATCTCCCTAAAGGACTTCATTTTATGAAAATGCAGACCATAAACGGTACTGTAACGGTCCCATTTATAAAAGAATAGCAAAACCATCCGGGCCGTGGCATTTCAGCGCAAAGGCATGATATCTTCATGTGGGCAAGCCACTGTTTATATCGTCTTAGCTGATGTCATCCGCCCGGAGCTATAGATTAAACCAAATTTTCAAACTAAAACCAACAGATCATGAAAACAAAATCAACAATTTTGGTGATCGCAGGGCTCTTACTCGGGCACCTCGGCCTTGCTCAAAACTGGCAGCTCGTCTGGCAGGATGAATTTACCAACGGTATCAGCTCCGACTGGGTCTTCGAGATCGGAAATGGCTCATCCGGATGGGGAAATAATGAACTGCAATATTACCGTCGGGAAAATGCGACTGTTCAAAACGGACAACTGGTAATTACTGCCAAACGCGAAAACTTCGGAGGCTTCAACTACACCTCTGCCAGGATGAAAACCCAGGGGCGTAAATCGTTCCGCTATGGAAAAATCGAAGCCCGTATAGCCATCCCTTCCAGCCTGGGCTTGTGGCCCGCTTTCTGGATGCTGGGCAATAACATTACCAGTGTGGGCTGGCCTGCCTGTGGTGAAATAGACATCATGGAGCATGTGAACACCTCTCCTGACGTACACGGCACCATTCACTGGCAGGACCACAACGGTAACTATGCCTCATATGGCGGCCACACGGCTACCAATGTTACCAATTACCACGTGTATTCTATCGAGTGGAATGAAAACAGTATCAAGTGGTTTGTTGACGGCCAGCAATACCATATTGTAGACATCAGCAACGGTGTTAACGGCACGAGCGAATTTCACAACGAGTACTTCATACTGCTTAACATGGCTGTAGGTGGCAACTGGCCGGGCTTTAATGTTGACAACAATGCACTTCCAGCCAGTATGTATGTTGACTATGTACGTGTTTACCAGGGCGGTGGCAGTAACAATTTCTCGGTTTTCAGGGAAGCTGAGCAGTATAGCAGCATGAGCGGTGTACAAACCGAAGCTACCTCCGACGCAGGGGGCGGCCAGAATGTAGGCTGGATCGACACCGGGGACTGGATGGCATACAACAGTATCAATATACCATCATCAGGCTACTACACCGTAGAATACCGGGTAGCCAGTGTTAATGGCGGACAACTGTCTCTGGACCTCAATGGCGGGGCAACCGTACTGGGAAGCCGTGGGATACCTGCAACCGGCGGCTGGCAAAACTGGACCACCGTATCCCACTCCGTGTACATCAATGCCGGTACTTACAATTTCGGTATTTACGCTCAATCCGGTGGGTGGAACATCAACTGGTGGCGTATTACAAGCCAGGCATCTGCCTCTGCCCGAACCGCTTCGGACACGCAGAAAACGCCTGAAACTGAGGAAACCAATGCCTTTGAGTTTAAACTTTACCCTAACCCGGTAGCCAGTGAATTAAAGCTGCATTTACCTGCGGGTACTTCCGATCAGGTGAAGGTGTTTAACAACATTGGCCAGGTGGTATTACAAACCAAAGTGGTGAATAATACCATAGATGTATCATCGCTCAAACCAGGGCAATACACCCTGCAACTGGGCAGCGGTGATCATGCACTCTCTCAGAGGTTTATCAAGGAATAAAAGAAACCCCTGATGCTGTCACCGGTACTTATGTGCCGGCTGACAGTACCAGGGTACCAATGCAGACAAGGAATAATTAAATCTTTTTCTAACCTAAAAAGTGAAAACTTATGAAAAATTACCTGTTCAGGAGGGCCGGACTGTGTAGTCGGCTCACTCTTGTATTACTCTTTTCTGCGCTGGTGGTAACCGGTTATGGTCAGCGCATTGTTGGCTATACCACCTCATGGGTCAACAATGCCAACCAGATTGATTATGCCAAGCTTACACACATCAATTACTCCTTTGCGCTGCCTACGGCAAGTGGTGGATTGGAGCCTGTGTCTAACCCTGCAAAACTCAACAGCGTCGTTAGCCAGGCCCATAGCCAGGGTGTAAAAGTTCTGATCGCTATTGGAGGCTGGGATCTTGGAGACGGCGGTGGCAACGACAGTCGTTTTGAAGTCCTCGCGTCTACGGCCGCGGGCAGAAATAACTTCGTCAATAGTGTCATCAGCTTTATACAGCAATACAACCTCGATGGTGCTGACATTGACTGGGAGTTTCCCGATGCTGTAAACGGAAACCCTGATCCGAATTTCACTGCTTTAATGAGTGCACTTTCAAGTGCCTTGCATAGTCGCGGCCTGCTGCTCACCGCTGCAGTCAATGCTTCTGCATGGGCCGGTGCCGGTATTAGCAGCGAAGTATTCCAGCACGTTGACTGGCTGAATATTATGGCCTATGACGGGGACGCCGGTGCTGGGCACTCGCCTTACAGCTATGCTGAAAGTGCGTTGAATTATTGGAAAGGCCGGGGTTTACCCGCCAATAAAGCCGTGCTGGGTGTACCCTTCTACGCCAGGCCAAGCTGGAATACATACAGCACATTGCTGGCCCAGGGTGCCGACCCCTACGCCGATTACTTTAATGGAGATTATTACAATGGTATCAATACCATTAAGGCCAAAACCAATCTGGGTGTTCAGCAGGGCGGCGGTATCATGATCTGGTCTATAGACCATGATGTGCAAAATCAGTATTCACTGTTAACCGCCATTTACGAAGAGATGGACACGCCCCCGCAAAATGATCCGGTCACTGTTTACAAGCATTGTGACTTTGCCGGGCAGGCTGTAGGGCTTCCTACGGGCAGCTATACACTGGCGCAGTTACAGGCCAGAGGTGTGGTTGACAATGACATATCATCGGTTAAGGTGCAATCAGGCTATAAAATCACCTTCTACGCTTCTGACAACTTCTCAGGAACATCGGTAGTAAAAACAGCCGATGACAACTGTCTTGTGGATGATAGTTTCAATGACGCTGCCACTTCTGTGATCGTAAGTCAGAATTCCGGTGGCTTTTCACAAACCATACAGGCGGAAAGCTACAGCAACATGTCAGGCGTTCAGCTCGAAGGTACTTCAGATGCCGGTGGCGGCCAGAACGTGGGTTGGATAGATACAGGCGACTGGATGGCTTATAGCAATATCAACATCCCGACGTCAGGTACCTACCTGATAGAGTACAGAGTGGCCAGCCAGAATGGTGGTGGTGTGTTGTCACTTGATATAAACGCAGGAGCTACAGTATTAGGCACCAGGAGCATTGGCTCAACCGGTGGATGGCAAAACTGGACTACGGTATCTCATACGGTAAATATCAATGCCGGCACTTACAACTTCGGTATTTACGCACAAACCGGAGGCTGGAATATTAACTGGTGGAAGATCACGCGCCAGTCATCAGCAACAGGGGCAAGAATAGCTCAAGATAATAAAAATAAAATTGCTGATAATCAGATAGTTAGCAATGTTATTTATCCAAACCCTTTTAGCAATACCATTCAGGTACAGACGAAAGGTCAAAATATGCGAATAACTATTAATGATGCTCTGGGACATGAAGTGATCCCTCCAACAGAAGTTTATTCCGGAGAGGCTATTGATCTCTCCCATTTAAAGCAAGGGCTTTATTTTATTCGAATTGACTCAGAGGAAGGTCCTGAAATTCAGCGCCTTATCAAACAGTAAACTATTCAACCAAACAATAAACCAATGAAAAAACTAAAACAAATTTCAATTATTACCCTGGCATGGCTGAGTATAGGGTGGTATGCCCACGGGCAGCAAAAAAATGATGCCATTGACCTCGGAAGCCTCAAAGCCTTTCAACAATCACTTGAGGAAAAAGTGACCAAAGGCACCAGCCAAAGCCGGACAAATCCGCTCATTACAGTACAAACCCCGCAAAACCAACTTGAATTGAATGTAGAGTATCAAAGTGAAAGCGGAAGTGAATTCACGCTGGTTGGTGATGTGGACAACATCAAAAACAGTAGCTTTTACATCAAACTTGTAAATGGTGAGTTGCGCGGAAACATTGTTTTAAAAGACCAGAAGCTGGCTTATGAATATTTCTCGGACGCCAGTGGCAGGGCCTATATTCACGAAAAAGACATAGATAAAGTGCTATGTATTGAATATCCTGCAAAGCCTGCCTCCAAGGTGCCAGATACGGCTGAGACACAATCCAATTTTGAGGTGGCAGCCAGTGTTTATGACTTGCAAAGTTTGCCTGGCGCTTATGGCTGCGTGCTCCTGGACTTTGATGGTTATTACCTGCCTCCCGGGACAGGATGGATTAATGGCAATTCACTGAATGCTGCACATTCAGGTATGTCTGATGCTCAGATACAAGAGGCCTGGGACCTTATCAGTGAAGATTTTCGTCCGTTCAATGTTAATATTACCACGAGCCAGGCGGTATATGACTCATACCCACAAAACAGAAGGCAAAGATGTGTATTCACACCGACTAATAATGCTGCCCCCGGTGCAGGTGGTGTGGCTTTCGTGGGTGGTTTTGGCTACCAGGATTGGCCTTGCTGGGTGTTCATCCTTTCCGGAAAATCCGGAGGTGAGGCTGCTTCACATGAGATAGGCCATACGCTGGGCCTCGGTCACGACGGAAGAACAAATCCCAACGAAGGTTACTTTGCCGGGCATGGCGACTGGGCTCCCATCATGGGTGTAGGCTATTACAAGCCAATTACCCAATGGAGTCGAGGTGAGTATGCTTATGCAAATAATACGCAAAACGACCTCAGCATTATGGCTGGTTATGTGGGCTTTAGAGGTGACGACCACGGCAACAACTTCAGTTCGGCCACCAACATCTCCAACAATTCTGCCGGCAACATTGATATGCAATATGGCATCATTGAAAGGACCGGTGACCAGGATATGTTCCGTTTTACCTGCGGCACAGGTAATGTATATCTGGACATCAACACAGTAGGCAGGCATGGTGACCTGGATGTACTGGTCAGGCTTTATGAAGGCTCTACCGGAAACCAGATAGGTACTTTTAACGGAGGTGGCCTTAACACCCGCTTGGAAGCTTACCTTGGTGCCGGCACTTATTATATTTCCGTAGATGGTACCGGAGCAGGCAATCCTTCTACCAATGGTTATTCCGATTACGCCTCTCTTGGCAGCTTCTGGATTTCCGGCACCATCCCTCCCGGTAGTTCCGGCGGAGTGGTCACACTTTATCAGGATTGCTCGTATGGAGGTTATGCTGTAGGCCTTGGAGAGGGCAGCTATACACTGGCTGATTTACAGGCGCGCGGACTGGTCAATGATGATGCCTCATCCATCAGGGTACAGTCAGGCTATCAGGCTACTTTGTACTGGGACAATAACTTTCAGGGAAATTCTCTGGTAAAAACAGGTGATGATAACTGCCTGGTCAATGAAGGTTTCAATGATGAGCTCAGCTCTATTGTAGTTTCAAGGGTAGCATCAAGCTCAGTCATAGAAGCAGAAAGCTACAGCTCTATGTCGGGCGTACAACTGGAAAACTGCTCAGAAGGCGGCCAGAATGTAGGCTGGATCGAACAAGGCGACTGGATGGCCTACAATGGTATTAATTTCCCTTCTTCGGGTACGTACCTTATCGAGTACCGGGTGGCCAGTGCCAGTGGCGGAGGCCGCTTATCTGCTGACCTGAATGCGGGTGCTACAATACTTGGCGAACTCGACATTCCCAATACAGGTGGATGGCAAACCTGGTCGACCATTTCACATACGGTAAACGTAAATGCGGGAACTTACCCATTCGGGATCTATGCCCAGGCAGGCGGATGGAATATTAACTGGATAAGGATAACCCGCCAGGGATCAGCACTTAACCAAAGCAGCACCAAAGAGCTGGCAAGCTCAGAGACCTTAAAGGCAGATCCGGTAATATACCCGAACCCTGCTCATAACACTATAAGTGTCTCATTTGCAGGAGACCAGGCCAAAGGCAGAATAGTGAATACTTTGGGGCAGACTGTAATCGAGTTACCTTCTATAAGCAGTAATGAGCCTATTGATATTTCAAACTTAAAAGAGGGAGTATACCTGTTTGAAATAGAGATGGATAAAACCAGGCTGGTTAAAAGGATAGTGAAGTCTGTAAATTGATTTATTAATAATAATATCCGGCCGGTAAACCTAGTGTTTTTCCGGCCGGATACTTTTTATATAACGCTTCAAATTACCCTGACAGGTATTTGATCCCTTTGCTTATATCTCTGAAGACAAAGCATGCTACTACTTAACGAGATGGCACATAAATCGTCCCCTTTAGATACACTGCACATTTACCTGCCATATAAACCCTGTCATCATCTATACTGCACTTTAAAGTCCCTTCCCTTTCCGATAATTGTTTGGCCATAAAGGAATCCTTGTTCAGTCTTTTTTGCCAGTAAGGTATTAAAGAGGCGTGAGCCGAGCCGGTTACCGGATCTTCCGGCATTGATGCATTGGCATCAAATACTCTGGACACAAAATCGTACTCTACTCCTTTTGCTGTAGCAACAATACATAAAAAAGGCAAGTCTTTTAGAAAATGTAAATCATATTCAAGTGTCCTTATCTCTTCTTCGGTGTTGAACAGGAGGATTAAATCCCTACTTCCCGCAGCCTCGACAGGTCTGTGGTTAAACGCAGAAAATATTTCTTCAGGAATTTCCATTTGCTTTGGCGCACGGGAAGGGAAATCCAAAACTATGCTTTCATCATCGGTCTTTCTCGCTTTTAAAACGCCGCTTTTTGAAATAAAATTTATGTGGTCGGCATCTGTTTCTAAATAATTGAAGATGACATAAGCAGATGCTAAAGTCGCATGTCCACATAAATCAATTTCATCGTGAGGCATAAACCAACGGATCTCATAGTTATTTTCTTTTTTAACAAAGAATGCAGTTTCGGCCAAATTGTTCTCTTCGGCTATACTTTGCATGACCTTGTCATCAATCCAATCCTCCAAAGGACAAACTGCCGCCGGGTTTCCTCCAAATACTCTATCTGTGAAAGCGTCAATCTGATAAATTTCTAATTCCATACGGTTATAAGGTTCTTCTAATTATGCTATTTACAGCTTCTAAGCTAGCCAATTTTACGAAAAAATGTGTTACATACACCAAATACTGTATATTCCTATTATAAAGTCTGATCATGCATCTCATGGTATATGTGTACCCACTACATAAAAAAAGAACTGCCCACAGCATAGCTGATTTACGGCAGTTCTGAACCTGAGAATGAAAACTAACTATTTATTTACATTTAACTATTCACGATTTACATTTCACTGATCACCGAGTACCAAGAACCGGTCACCCATTATTCAATCACCACCCTCTCGGTAGTTACTTTATCACCCACTTTCAGTTGAAGGATGTAAACTCCTTTCTTCAATTTGTGAACATCATATTTCTCAAATCGCTCGCCTCGATGGACTTTACCGCTAAACAATTTCATAGACTGCTGAGCATCCAGGATGTTGTAGATGGAGATTTCAACTTCGCTGTCATCAGACAGCACTTCGTATTTAAGGTATATCTCATCATCAGCGGGGTTAGGGTATACGAGGTTATCCTTTTTCACATCCAGTTTTGACACTTCATCAAACCGGCCTTTCCTGGTATTGGTGATTACGAAACGCTCGCCACCTTCCAGCGTACGCTTTTCTGTATTTTGCTGTAGTACATCAAGGATCACCTCTTCTCCTTCACCAACATCTACCCCGAAGGCAAAATGCATGGAGAATGTCTCTCTGCTGTAAATTGGGATGCCAGAAATCCGCGCTTTTGGAGAAGCAATATAGAGCATGTTCTCATCAACTATTTTAACTTCTTGCAGCTCAGCTTCTTTTATTCTTTCAAAGAATTCAGGATCTACTTTTACTTTGATCTCACCTCCCCGGTCAAAGAAGGGTTTCTCTATTTTATCCTGAAAACCCCTGTCCCAAAATGACAGGTCTATTTTGCTCCATCCCCTCTCAGTCCCCCTAATATATAAGCTGGTGAAGCCGTCAAAATCATTGTTGTATACCTGGACATTCTTCCATACAATATTGTTATTCTTCTTCACATTGCCACTTACGCCTACCCCACTAAGTTCACTGAACATCGGGTCAGCAGGTGACTCAATTCTGGCCAGCAAACAGAAATGGTGTATGTCATTAACAAAGTCTCCCGGATTTGGCGGATACCAGGGTATTTCAACCGTGTAAGTACCACCTGGAGCTATAGGAGGTATGGAAACCGTATTAATCTTATCGCCATTCAAAACGCCAATAAAGCATAATTGATCCAATGGTTAGGCCACACCAGACCTGTAGAAGCCTTGGAGAAGTACAATGACAGGTTTGCACAATCACTGGTAACAGAACTCTTGTTACGTATTTTAACATACACACCATTAGGTGAAAACAGCTTAAACTCAGGGTTTTGGTGCGATGCACCTCCATCTAAATTTTGACGTACCCAAATATCCTCACTGATCCACATAGGTCCGTTATCAGGGTTAGGCTCGCTACCAATATCAAAGGGTCTGTCTTTGGCATAAAGGTCAAAGTCTCCATTATCCGGCAGCATTTGCTGAGCAAGTTGTACCGCTGCCTCAGCATTTACCAGTCCATAGCCCATTTCATTATGCCATGTACCGTTTGGCCTGCCAAAAGTGTTGACATATGCATACCCTCCTACTTTTTGAGCTGATTGCTCTATGATATCTTCCACTTCATCGTGCGTAAGGCATGGATTTACTGATAATACTAACGCTGCAACTCCGGCCACCATCGGGCAGGCAGCGGAAGTACCATTAAACCAAACTGTATGGTTTTGGTCTGCATAATCATTGGCGACAAGTGTTCCTCCCAGGTTCGGGTGTATGGTAACACCATTATTGTAGCCCGCAGAACCTTGTCTGTCAGTAGTGGAAATCAGCACGCCCGGAGCAACCACATCAAGCTGAGCCCCAAAATCACTTCCCCAGCCTTCTCCATCACAAGAGGTGAAACTTTTTCTCTCCCCGCATGGACTCATCGCACCTACGGCTATAATATCAGGGTTACTGTTGGCAGGATAGCTTACGTTACCATTACCATTGCCAGCGGAGAACAATATTATAGTACCTAACCCTCCACGACCATTGTTAAGTGCGTTGGTAATTGCATTATCAATAATGGCATACTGCACGCCCGAGCCCCATGAATTGCTAATCACATCAGCTCCGTTTTGCCACGCCCAGTTAATACCATCAGCTCTTTTTTGCCTTGAATTAGGCGTTCCTGCCAATGAATTACTTACGGACATTAATCTCACATTCGGGGCTACTCCACTAATACCAGTATTGTTATCGTCCCTTGCTCCTATAATACCGGCACAGGCTGTACCATGGCTACCCAACACCAAAGCTGGAGTTGTTCCCGACTCGGTATCAAAGCCAGTGCCAATAGTATTACCCTGTAGTTCAGGGTGGTTCATTTCAAACCCATGATCCAAAACAGCTACAATCACATCTCTACTACCCTTAGTTATCTCCCAGGCATCTTCAACCTGCATATCAGTGCCAGCGCCTCCATACTGCCCGGTGTTGTTCAACCCCCATTGGTCGCCATATAATGGATCATTAGGAGTGTGAGGAAGCTCATCAACCATTAGGTCCGGTTCTGCATGCTCAAACATACCCGACTCATAAAATCGGTTAGCAGTTTCAAGCGCATTGAATTTAGAGTCCTTTGTACATTTTAAAGTATACCATAACGGCATAAATTTATTCTGTCCTACAATGGTAACACCCATCTCGCGAGCCAGTTTATCCAAACGGCTGAAGTCATCCTTACTTTTGATCTTTACATAAAGGTAGTTGGAGAGCCCTATCTTTTCTTCTTCTTGATTTTTGAAATATGGAGTAGCTACTTTGATACTTTCCTGTGCTTCAAGCATCTTTAAATAGGTCAGATACTCCTCTGAAGACATATCAGACTTTAACTTTAATTCTGCCCAATACTCTGATGAAGCTTTGTAGTTACCCACAGCTTTCAGGGTTTGTGCAGAATTATCCAGACTGAATTTTGTAATCTGCACATCCTTATCCACCAACGCACTTAATTGGTTAGAATCAGGGATATCCGATTGTACCACGAGATACACATAATTAGTATTGAGCTCCAAAGGCTGCTTCTCTCCATTGTAGTAGTAAAAATACTTCTGGGAAAGGGCCAGTGATGTAGATGTTAAAAGGATGCAGACCAGGAATGCCAGTTTCAGCACCCGGTCCACATTCCAGTACCGCCCTATTTGTTGAATAAGTAGTTTAGGTTGCATGGTTAGATGATTTTTGGTTAAGTTCTTACTCTGTCTCAGCTTTTCAGAATCCGCTGTTTCGAATCGATCCGTTGGTTTTAATGATTCAAAATTAACATGCACCCCTACGGTACAACAGAGGAAAACAACCCAAAATAAAAGGGAAAATTCCCCTATTACAACTGCATATCTTTATTATTAATTATAAATTATATTCATTATTTTATATTAAAAATCGTATGCCAGTACAATTTTAATGTCTTGAAATTCAGGTTATTGTACCGTAAAAAGGGGCAGGTGGAATTTCTGGGGAGACATTAGCTTTTTAGGAACAAGGTAAAATCTGTGGAGCAAGTGGATTGGAAAGTAAAACAAGTAATGTGAACTTGCCACTGAAATCAGTAA
>NZ_SMLW01000641.1:13319-16972 GCF_009711405.1 Fulvivirga kasyanovii
TGCAAAGAGGTGAAAATAAGAAACTACCATAAAACAAAAATCCCCAAAGAACCTTGTTCTAAGGGGATTTTCGTTGTCTATAGTTGGCTTTAATTGAAACTAAGGTAGAGCTTCTTTAGTAATCCTGAAAGTTGGCCGCGTCCAAACCACTAAATAGCTGATGAACTGCAGAATAAAGGGATTAACTTCATATTTCAGATTTTGTACAAGTCGTGTTTTATAGCATAAAGCACCAGACCGACCCGGCTCTTCACCTGAAGCTTCTCAAATAATGATTCTCTGTACCCATCTATGGTTTTAGGGCTCAGAAACATATCACCGGCTATTTCTTTATAGGTTTTCTCGGTACAAGCCAGCTTGAGGAACTCTATTTCCCTGTCCTTTAAAATAACTTCCGGCGCCTCAGCCTTGTGCAAAGAACTTAAAACCGTGCTGGTGATCTTTTCAGAGTAGTAAAAACCTTTATGGATTACGTCATTGAGCGCACCATGAAATGTCTGCGGATGAATATCCTTAAGCAAATAACCTTTGGCACCGGCCCTTAGCATTTTAATAATAGTACCTTCGTCATCATCCATAGATAATGCCAGCACTTTGATATCCGGATGGTCTTTATTGAGCATATGCATGGTTTCAATACCATTAAGCACAGGCATATTAATATCCATCAGGGCAATATCAGGAGCTATTTCATCCTTTTCAAGGTGTGTAAGCAATTCTCTTCCATTGTTCACCTGATACAGGACCTTGAAATTATCAAAGGTGTTTACCAGGTTCTCCAGAGCCTGTGCAAACAACAAGTGATCATCAACAATTACAACAGAATAATCATGCATAGCTTTTCTGCGTTAGGTTATATTCTAGTGTTAACTCTACCCCTTTGTTTTTTTCAGAAGCCATGCTGTATTCAGCGCCAATAAGCTTTGCACGGCTTTTCATGTTAATAAGCCCCGCTCCTTTGATGACTTCCTCATGGTCAAAACCTACTCCGTCGTCCTTAGCTGAAATTAATAATTTATTTGCTGAATATTCTAAATTTACATCCAAATGTTGCGCTTTGGAATGTTTAATTACGTTGGAAAAAAACTCCTGTAATATTCTGAACAAAATAATACCATCCTTTTGAGGTACATCGTGCTCTTCCCCTTTTACCGAAAGCCTGGCTTTCAGAAAGTTAAGTTTATTGAACCGCTCCAACTCCAGCTCGATCGACTGGACAAGCCCCATCTCTCTGATTATATCAGGATTTAGTGTTTTGGATAGTAACCTTATTTCTTTCAGGCAATCACCCAGAAGTTCGCTTACGTCAACAGTTTCTTCTTTATAACCACCCGGTAGTTTGGCCTGCAATATATTGAGCTGCATTCGTGCTACAGAAAGCAACTGTCCAATATTATCATGCAACTCCCACCCCATGTTTTTGAGTGCCTGCTCATGGATCTCCATCTGCGATTTAGCTATCTCCTCTTCAAACTTCTTTTCAGCCTGTATATATTTATTCTTTCTCGCCTGGAATGTTCCAAACAGAATAATAATAATCACGACTAAAACGATTAGTGTAATTGTGGCACCTAAAACAACATCATGTTCCATAAGCTTCCCATTCCAGCAATCTTACCTGAGCTTAATCGGCTAATTTTTTACTTACGATAAATCCGACACAGAAGCAACCATACATTACCAGGTTTAGAGTAAAGATAATAAAGGTCCATGTACCTGTAGAGCGAAACGCCGGAAGAAAATTTAAGCTTATGATGTATGGAATAATGGCAGTATAATAGAAAGCCAATCCGGCACTTATCCAAAACATAAGGTACTTTTGAAAATAAAGTACCTTCTCAGTATTTAAAATCTCTACCAGGAATAACCCAATAGAAGCTATAAGAAAGACTGCTCCCATAGTAAAGGTGTAAGAAGAAAATGCGGAAGTAGTCATCAATTTGTCAAGCCAAACAAAATTTATGGTAATTGATATAAGAAAAATGATCAGAAATGCCAGTATCCATAATTTATACTTTTTGGATTTAACTGTTCGGTGGTAAAGCAGCAAAAGGTATATATACTGAACTGAGGTGAGCAGGTTATAAACAAAGTTATTCTGTATACTTACCTCATAGATTTTAAGGAACCACATGGTAAACTCTACCCCGGTGATCAGCCATAATAAAAATAAAAAGTACCTCAAGAATGTATGAGAGTACTTTTTATAATATATTGAGCCGATTATCGCAGATGAAAGCTCAAGAAATTTTATCAGCCCAAATAGTGTCATTTATTTAATTCGATTCTGTTACAACTTCGTTTTTCGGACAGTTTGGCTCACACATTTCACCCATATTGGCTACAGAGCTTTCCGTTCCTTCTACAGAACGCGCCATCATAGCAGCTTCTGCAGTGTCTTTATCCGTAGATCTTCTTTTGCCATTCACGATAATGTCATGAATAGGTAAGGGCACGCCGTCATCGCCTATGTGTAATGGGTCAAAAGCTATATGGTCACCTGATTTCTTGTCGTAGTAAGTCGGCACATAGATGTAAGTTTGATAACCGCTATGCTCTCCGGATGCATCATCTTCCGGGTATGCCACATAGTACATCCTTATACCAGATACTTCTATACCTGCTTTTCTGGAAGCATGTTTCAGGTAAGCAATATAGTTCTCATAAAATTCCAGGGAATGCCAACCATACCGGGCATCTTCCTTTCCGCCTCTAAACTCTGTAACTACATCAAAACGCTCCTGATAGGCTTTAAACATTTCATGAGCCCTCTCCAGCGTAATTGTCTCTTTTGGTTTTTCCTTACTTGGTCTATCGCCGCCGTCTGGTTTATCATCGCAGCCGTATGCTATTAAAAGTATTAACACCACAGACGATACAAGGATCAGTCTATTTACTTTGTTTTTCATGGTTTTAGTCATTTAAAATAGGTTAGGAGATTTAAGTAAATTTTAAAATTAAAAACTGAAATTATAAAAAATACTTCAAGAGGAATAGCCGGTCAATTCAAAAAGGGGGATTTTCCCCACTTTACCTTAAAAGTCAGAAACTCAATGAAAATGCAAATATTTTGCATTTTCAACAAATACCTTACATGTGTAAGTCTTAGGGCAAAACTTATTACACTTCCCATATCTTATTTCCTAACTTGGCGCCATGCTAAAACCAACTAAAAACAATTTATAATTATGAAAGACAAGAAAATAAAACTTGAAGATTTAAAAGTTCAAAGTTTCATTACGCGTCTTAATGATGAGGCATCTGTTATTGCTAAAGGAGGTGCTACCGGCTTCCTTTGCGGAGGTGGTGCATCTATTAAAATAGCGTGTTTATCACAAGGAGCGCAGATTTGCAGCGACGACTCTTGCTAAAAATTAAAATATCTCTCAGGCACTAACCAGCCTTGTACCCAAAGGCGCCTGAAGAGGTCTTTACCTTACCATAGTAAACCCTGATCACCTAAACCGAATTTGGCCATCCGTTCTAAACCTAAACAAGATGGTCAAATTCAACCCTCTCCTACTTTTAATTTCCTCATAATAGCTCGGAAATCTCTTAAGCAGACTGGAAGTAAGCTTGCAACCATATTAGTAAGCCTCTTATTGGATCATGTAAAACCTGTAGAGTAAATGGATTGGAAAGTAAAGCAAGTA
>NZ_SMLW01000641.1:17330-33151 GCF_009711405.1 Fulvivirga kasyanovii
GAAAATTCCACTTAATCATAACTCCTACTATGCCAGCACTTGAATTTCGGACCGTGAAATAACCCTGTCAAGAGGATAACAATTCCACCGAGCGCTTGTAAGTAAAGAAGGTAGTTTTCTTTTCATTTAAATTTTAACGTTATGAAAACTTATAGCTTACTCTTAATTATTGCATTTGTTCCATTTCTGAAAATATGTAGCCCAGGAGATGGCCCTGAAGACCCCAAACCTCATGATAAATGGGAGAAACTTGGCTTAAGTTACCTCAACGTTTCGGAAATTAAGTTTCATCACAACCTCATTTTTGCAGCTACCAGCGATGGTCTTTATAAAAAGAATGTCGCCAGCCCTGACACCACCTGGCAACCTATAGGTCTGCAACGACAAGACATACTTGACTTTGTACTCTTCAGCCCTGACGAAATTATTGCCTGTGCCGATGTGAGTACTCAACCCAAAGGCTTGTCTATATACCGCACCACTGACGGCGGCATGACTTGGGAGCCATACCAAAATGGGTTCGGTGGTGAATTTGGCAAAACATGCTATGCCATTGACCATCACCCTGATGCCCCTGACACCTTGTTTGCACGCGCTTCATATGCTGTAGCCAAATCAACGGACCGCGGCCAGTCCTGGCAGCCTGTGCTAGGCGAGTGGGACTTGATCGGATACCAAAGCCCTCTGATCAAAATAGATGAGAACAATCCTAATATAGTATGGGCAGGAGGTGAAAATGCATCATTCTCCCCGTACCTCGCCAGATCAACTGATTATGGCAATACATGGATCCCTAAGCCTGTACCATCAGACGGGGACAATGCCGTTTACGACATTGCCATCAAAAAGAATAATTCTGAAGTGGTGCTCGTAGGTATGGAAGGCCAGCTCCTGCGTTCCGTTGATGGTGGTGATAATTTTGAAATAGTTTTAGAGCCTGCAGGATATCCATATTTCAACACACTGGAAAGATGTCCTTTATCTACCACTACGGTTTATACTTCGGGATCAGAAAACGGCACTTCCGGTGGTCAGTTGTTTTTCTATCGGTCAGGTAATTTTGGTAACACCTGGACGAAAGTGGTTAATGACGAAGACCCCGTAGACGAAATTGCTACGAGAGATCTTGAAGCACACATTTTCACAGTTAAACCCGGTTTATATATGGCTACCAATAAAGGCGTCTGGAGATATTGCAGCACGTACCTCCTTTCACAATCAAACCAAACAGTAGTTACACAAGATCAGTAAACAGGATCAGCCCGAATTTTCGGGTATGACGGCTAACTGTACCGTTTTTACAGACAGTCGTTAAACCAGAATATAAAAATAGGTGCGGGTAGCGGTGTGCTTTATATTGCAAGCTGTGTTACATTGATCCAAAACAGATTAGCTTTCTCAGGCTCAGGCTTGGGAAAGCTTTTTTATGTCATTATTATCAGCATTGATAAATCAATCTTTTTAATCAGGAACAAGCGCAAAACCAGTGGAGTAAATGGATTGAAAAGTAAAACAAGTAATGTGAACCTTGTCACTGAAATCAGTAAACCGCGCTTACTGTTATACTATACGCGTTTGCCAACTGCTTTTGCCGATTGCTATTAACAACTGTCTTGTCGGCAAAGAGGTGAAAACTTAGTGTCTCCCCAGAAATTCGGCTTGATCCCTTATTATACGAGTTTGCCTACTGCTTTTGCCAATTGCTATTAACAACTGTCTGTCAGTAAAGAAGTAAAGAGGTGAAATTTAGGGGCTCCCCAGAAATTCAGCTTGATCCGTTAAACGGGCGGGCGGGAAAATAAAAAAGCCTACAGGGCATCAGAAGGTTTATTTAAACCCCAGATAAGACAGGATTTGAGCTGCCCGCTAACTTCGGCCTTCCACTGTTAACCTGCTCCGAAGAACGAGGTCCCGACAAGTCGGGATGAGGCCTGGCCTAGGTCAAAGGCTTCACTCGGTATTGTTTTTAATGTTAGGTTTAAAAAACATATCCACCCTGCAGACTTGCAGCAAAGCTACGACTTTTATCACGACCTGAAAAAGGATTTAGGACTTAAACTTAAAGCGCATGTATTTAATATCATGCCCAAGCTCATTGAACTTTTGTTCGTACCTCGTACGGATATCATAACACTCCGGTTTAAGCTCAGAGTGGTACAGGTCGAATGTATAAACCAGGTCTTCAATATCGTTTCGCTCCTTTAGCATCTCAAGTGTATACTCAAAAAGCCCGGTATTATCTGTTTTGAAAAACACATTGCCTCCGGGTTTGATAAGTGCTTTATAAAGTTCCAGGAAACGCGGGTGGGTGATCCTTCTTTTTTCATCCCTGTCCTTAGGCCTGGGATCCGGAAAGGTGATCCAGATATCTGACAATTCACCAGGTTCGAAATAGTTGAGCAGTTCCAGGATATGTACCCTTAAAAAAGCTACATTGGGAAGCCCTTCTTCCAATGCAATACCACTTCCCTTCCATATCCGGTCTCCTTTGAGATCAACGCCAATAAAGTTTTTATCAGGAAAAAGCCGGGCCAGACCAATGGTATATTCACCCCTCCCACAGGCAAGCTCAATGGTAATGTCATTATTATTTTTAAAGTACGTTTCGTGCCAATTCCCTTTAATATTTTCAATGATCTCCTTGCCAGGTTCTATCACATTGTCGCGTTTTACATTCTCAGCAAAACGTGCCATCTTTTGTCTACTCATAGCTATTTCTCTGCATTTCTGAAATAAGGCTGCAAAGTTAATCTATTAATTGCAAAAAGACAGGATAGATTACAAAGCGCAAGGTTAAAATTACCCGGAAGCATGAACGGCTTTAAAGATCAGCTATTTCAGCCACCACAAAGGTGCTACCTCCTATAAAAATAAGGTCGTCTTTACCGGCAAGCGCTTTGGCTTCCGCTATAGCCTCATTGACATTTTTAATAATCCTACCCTTAAGACCCTGCTTGGTAGCCTCTTCGTACAACTTTTCAGCGTCCAAAGCCCTGGGTATATTAGCCTGACAAAAGAAATAGTGGGCTTCTTTAGGTAGTAAAGCCAGTGTATCGGTAATATCTTTATCATTTACTGCACCCCATACCATGTAAAGGTCTTTATGAGGTGTAGAGGCGATCTGATCCAAAATTAGCTCAACACCGGCTTTATTATGACCAACGTCACAAACTACCATAGGCTGAGTGCCCAGTACATGCCATCTCCCCTTGAGTCCGGTGATGGCTCTTACATTCTCAATACCTTTAATAATGTGCTCATCAGCGATCTCAAAACCCCTCTCTCGCAATATATCGATCACTTTTAAGACACCGGGAATGTTTTTGGTTTGATAATACCCGGCTGGTTGCACATTAAATGTATGCAACTTGCTGTCTCCTGAAAAAACGACAAGGTCACCTGATGAATCAAACCGTGAAGTATAACTATTACCGGCAAAATACAGGCTAGCCTGACGTTCCTCGGCAATACGTTCAAAAACCTCAGAAATACCCGGCTGCTTTTCACTGATGACCACAGGCACGTGATCTTTAATAATCCCTCCCTTTTCTGCGGCCACCTCCTCAAGGGTATTGCCCAGCCACTGCATATGATCCGCACTTATATTGGTAATTAAGGACACTTCAGGGATGATCACATTGGTAGAATCCAGCCTTCCACCCATACCAACCTCAACCACGGCGATGTCTACCTTTTCGACGGCAAAACAATCGAAAGCCATTCCCACCGTCAATTCAAAAAATGAAGGATGGTGCTCTTCTATGAAAGGACGTACCCTGTTCATAAAATCTATAACCCTATCTTCGGGAATCTCCTTACCGTTTACTTTTATTCTTTCGGTGAAATTTTTGAGGTGTGGAGAGGTATATAATCCAGTTTTATACCCCGCAGATTGGAGAATTGCAGCCAGGTAATTAGAACTGCTCCCTTTCCCGTTGGTACCCGCGATATGTATCGACTTAAACTGATGCTCCGGATAGCTTAAATATTTGCAAAGTGCCAGTGTGTTGGTAAGGTCCTTTTTAAAGGCAGCACCACCAACCCGTTGAAACATGGGAAGCTGAGTGTACATATAGTCCAGCACCTCCTGGTAGCTGGAAAAGTACGTTTGGGAATATTTATTGATATCAGACATTAGGGTCACCGCTAAGGCCGCAAATATGCAAATTTCCCTTTCTTCCAGAGCAATCCGTGGTAACTATCTTAAAAGACAAGCCAACAAGCTTACCAGGCATTGCCTGAACAAGAAAACTATTTTGATTTGATAACAAAAGTAATTTTGCCCGTTGACATAGGAGCCGCAATAGCATTACTTGAAGTTTTACTGAAAGTAAGTTTTTGCACCTCTGCCTTATATATTTTCTCTACAGCAGGGCTTACACTGCGTTCGAGGGTCTGTACGGAAAGAATTTCACCTCTATCATCAATTTTAATTTCAAATACGATTCGACCATTTTCATTTGAAGTATCATTTGGATTAGGTTTGGAGTCCCATACCCAACCTGTCATTTCCAAAGAGGAGCCCCCTCCACCTCCGGCATTACCATAAAGTGCCCGCGAATCCAACGTTCCTCTTTCATCACCTTTATCCCCTTCACTGTCCACATTATCACCATGGCTGGTATTCTGGGGCTTATTGCTTTCCCCATCAGTTCCTCTTGCCCCTGACTCAGGTTTCACAGGGTCTTTGGTTTCAACAGGTTTGGTCTCCGGTTTCTTCTCCTCTTTCTTTTCTTCTTTTACCTCAGGCTTCTTAACTTCTTTTTTCACATCAGGCACAACCTGCGGGCTTTGCTGTGTGTTGGAAGTAGTTTCCACTACCTCCTCGGTAGGTTCCGAAACCTGCTCGGGCTGGCTTTCTTCCACCGGCTCAGCCTCTGCCTCCTCAGGCACTTCTTCAGGGGCAGCCTCTTCTTCACTGTCTGTCGTTTCTGCCGGTCTGTCGGGTTGCACTTCTCCGGTTCCAACCGTACTGGTACCAAAGTTTAGCTCAATACCATATTCCGGAAGCGGGGGATCTGGCTCTCGCCAGGCAAGAATAAACAGAAATGCAATAAGCAACAGGGCATGCAAGCCTGCCGACACCATTATGCCTACTTTCCTGTTTCTTTTTTCTTCTTCCCTTTCTTCCATGGGTTTTCCTTAATTCGGTTTTGTTGCTATAGATACTTTAGCCTCCAGGGCTGTTGCGATACCTGCCACATTAACCAAGTGCTGCGTTGGTACACTTTCGTCAATATGAAGTACGACTACACCATCAGTACCTTTTAACTTGCTTTTTAGTTCCCCTTCCAGCATTCCTTTACTCACCTTCTTATCATTGACATAATAATCCAGGTTTTTGGTAATAGTCACAGATACCTTCTGAAGTTCTACGGTAGCAGCCCGGCTGGTGGGTAAATTGACGGGCAAACCTGACGGGGTAATGAAAGATGATGTGAGCATAAAGAAAATGAGCAACAAAAATATAATGTCAGTCATGGACGACATACTGAACATCGGTTCTACTGTATGTTTTGATCTTAGTGCCATTTTTTCAATTTACAGTTCTTGGTTCTTAGCTTACGGTTCATCGTTCTTAACTCACAGTTCCGGGCCTACAGTTTTGGTTTTGGTGAACTATAAACCCGGAACAGTGAACAATGAACTATCTCGGTTCCTGCAAAAGATCTATGAAATCTACAGAGCTGTACTCCATTTTATGAACTACTTTCTGTACCCGGGTAACCAGATAATTGTATCCCAGATAAGCAAGAATACCTACAAACAGACCTGCAGCCGTAGTAACCATAGCAGTATAAATACCTTCCGAAAGCAACTTAGGGCTTACAGAACCTTCTTCGTTGGCTATGGCTATAAATGCATCAATCATACCAATTACCGTTCCCAGGAACCCCAGCATAGGTGCCGAACCGGAAATGGTAGCCAGTAGCGACAGGTTCTTTTCCAGTTTGAATATTTCTATTTTACCTACGTTCTCTATGCTTACCTCGATGTTCTTCAACGGACTGCCTATTCTGGATATGCCCTTTTCTATCATTCTTGCAGTAGGTGAGTCATATTCATGACAAAGGACTTTGGCCCCACTGATGTCACCTTTCTCCACCATACTCCTGATCTTGCCCATAAATGCCTCGGGAGTCTTGGAAGCTTTATTTATGGTAAGCACGCGCTCTACAAAAATGTAGACGGCCGCTATCGACAGGATCAAAATGGGTATCATCATAAAACCTCCTTTGAAAAGGAGGTCCAGAACTGATTCGGATTTGAGTTCTTCACTCACTCCGGATGTATCTACGCTTGTTGTAATCTGCGCTAATATCGATAAGATCATATTAATATTTAATTACCCAAACACCATCACCATACTGACCTCTGAGATCTGTAGCAGAAGCTTCTGCCGCAGCCCAGGTGTCATGATTCTCTATCGCTATTCTATGAAATTTGCTATTTCCAAAAGGTTCTATGATTGTTGTGCTTACCCCCTCTTTACTCAGCTTTTTGGCATGGTCCATAGCCAGGTCTTCATCAATAGCGCTAGCAATTACTACAT
The DNA here is from genome assembly GCF_009711405.1 of Fulvivirga kasyanovii. GTDB lineage: Bacteria > Bacteroidota > Bacteroidia > Cytophagales > Cyclobacteriaceae > Fulvivirga > Fulvivirga kasyanovii. Next base: position 23,884 of record NZ_SMLW01000641.1, read on the forward strand.
AGTAACGGCCAGTGCGCGAAGAAATTGTTTCAATAGTACCAATTTCAGGTTTTGCTTCTTCTGCAGCAAGTCTGGCTTCCTCTTCCCTCTGGGCCTGCTCACGCTCGAGTCTCTCTCTCTCCCTCTGAGCTTCAGCCTCACGTTGCTTTTGCTCTTCCATTCTCTTCTGCTGCTCAATCTTTGCCTTTTCTTCGGCCTCTTTGGCTGGCTGATAGAATCCAAACCACCAAATAGCCGCCCCGGCAAGTAAAAGCACAAAGATCAGGGCCAACACTTTTGGCACCACTGAATTGTCTTTTGGAGGGGTGTAACTTCCCGGCACATACGCGCTTTCCTGCTCTACATGCGGTTCATCATAGGTGCTTGAATATTCTGACGAATCCTCTTCTTGCGTATAAGTGTCTTGTGTATAAGTATCTTCCGGTTCTGTATATGTATAACTTTCTTCAGGCTCAGGTTCCGATTCGTAGGAAGTTTCCGGCTCTTCTTCCCTGGTCTCCTCTTCCCTGTCCAATGGTTGATAATCTACATCGGGCAAACCGAAGCTATCATCAGCTTCATTAAAATCATCAGAACCTTTATTTATATTATCGTTATCCTCTATTTCGTCGTTTTTATCTTTCTTAGCCATGGTTGAATTTTTAATAGTTGCCTTAAACTTGGTCTTACAAAAATAATTTAATTTTTCACTGCGGCAAACTACATGACACAAACTGTCATTTTGCTACAATACTCCCAATATAGGAATATTAATTCATTTAAAATCAAACAAATATGCTAAAAGCTATATGTGAGTCCTGCCATAAATTGCAATCCACGAGAAGGATAATGGTAGTAAACTTCATATTCTTTTGAAAAGATATTATTGAATTGCAGAAAAACGGACACTTGATCCGACACTAAGTAGTCAGTTTTGAAGTTAAGGTCAAAAAGGGCATCAAGCTTTACTACATCTCCCGTTTCCGTATCCCTGGCTACAATCCCGCCGATAACATAGGCCTCTGCAGTAAACAGAAACTTATCAAACAGATTATAGCTGGCAAGGGAAGATATTTTGTAGTTGGGTTTATGCCATGGCTCCTCAACCTCATCAACAGCATAGCCCCAGTAGTCTCCACGCGCTGTAAGCCTGAATTTTTCATCAGTATTGAGACTTACCTGACCAAAGAGATTAAAGACTGCGGTATTTCCTGTATCATATATCACTTCAAATTTCGACTGGTCGGCAGGTGAGTTGATGAAATAGTACATGTTTTTATAGTTGGCCATGCTAAAACCTGCTCCGAATCCGAGTTTGCTACTGAGTTTACCATTGATACCTCCATACAGATCAAAGGTTTTGTTGGTGTGATAAATACCGATATTGGCATCTACAAAAGGATTCTCCTCTGAAAAGGTTTTTAAGGTATTTTTCTTAATGTCACCACCAATACCTGCATACAACTCTATACTTTCAGAGAATGGATAGCTTGCCCTGGCCACAGGATAGAAGTGCATTTTATCTGAATCGCCAAGGGTATCATTTTCATATACAGCATTGAACCCTGCCACAATTTTAAAGCCTTCGTATTCGAAACCAAATGAAGGTCTAAGCCTGAACAAATTACGAGCTTCTTTTTCCACGAGATTATCCTCCCGGCTTATAGTTTCCAGGTCTCCCCCCAGCCTGATGAACGATTGGTCGCTAAGGGCATATTCAAGCTTCACATTGAGCTGGGCATCAGTCTCAGTTGCATCCCTGTTGTCTTTCAAATAATCAAACCTTACCCCGGTATAATACTGAAAATCCGATTTCTCATCAGAATTTTCAACGCTTCCTTTGATATAGTAGTTGTTATAAAATTGCTTTAGTGTATCTGCATCCACCTCCTGCCCCTCAGGGTACCCGTAAAAATGATACAGCCTTTGATTAAAGCCTATATCTCCGCTGAAAGTGGCTTTTGGGGTAAAGTATTTACCAAACAGGTCTACATCTATTTTGCCTGATCCTGAATTATCATCATCCACCGGGCCTTTTTTAGAGTTCAGATAATTAAAGTGGGCACCATAACTGTACTCTTTACTTCTTTTACTGTTGAAGAAACCTTCTACATACGGTGTAGTGTAATTACCAAAGCCCGCTTTTACATAATTGCCATAAAGTTTGGATAACCTTTCATCTTTGATCCTCAAAGGCCTTACCCTCACATTCAGATCAGGCAGATCAAAGTTTATGTTGTTATAAAAGTACTCGATTTCCTGCCGCGTACCATCAACAGTAGGTGGCGGGATTTTCTCAAAATTACGGTTTGCGGCAGGCAATTTGATCTCACGGTCCTTGACGATCTCTATCTCTACGTTTTCAATCTCACCATCATTTTCCCAGCCATCCTGAGCGGACAATGTAAGTGGAGCCATCAGTAAAATTGCCCCTATATATCTCTTAAAATATCTCATTTTTCAGCGATAGATTTTATCTATAACAAACACTTAAGTTATTAATTTTCAATATCTTTTATATCGATAGTTAAACTATCAGCTTCACTTGAAGCTCCTCGTTCTTTCTGCTTCTGAGCCTGTTCAATATCTGCAAGTTTTGCCTTGGCTTTCTGGCGGATATGCTCCAACGGAAAGTTTTCAATAATTGACTTCAAAGTACCCTTGGCCTGGAAATAATCCCCCAAAGCGGCGTAGTTATCTGCCAGTAGCAGGTAGGCCTTCCCTACCCATTCTTCATAAATATTAAAGCTGTTATTGAGTTCTATCAGGGCTTCTATAGACTGCTGGTACTGCTTGTTTTGATAGAAGATCTGCCCAAGTAAATACTGGGCCTCTGCACCATGCTCATCCTTGGCGGTGTTAAGCGTACTTAAAAATTCATCCTTCGCATCTTCATAGTTGCCCCTGGCATAAGCCGCCTTACCCAAATAGAGGGATGCCTTGTTTTGCGAACTGATATTTACGTTGCCTTTTTCCAGAATGATATTGGCATAATGGCTGGTAGAATCATATTTGCTCAACAGGTAGTAAGATTCCATAAGCCCTGCCCAACCGTAATACTGCTCTTTCTTGCTATTGGCAGCATTAACCAGACGATAATAAAAATAAGCAGCATTTTCATACCTACCGTTCCTGTATTCTATTTCTGCAATACGGTGTATAATACGGCTCAGTTGATTTGACGTTCCTTTAGCCAAAAGCTCATTATAAACTTCCAGTGCCTGATCAAATTCGCTCAACCGGTAGTGTGACTCAGCAATGTAATATTTGGCTTCCGGCACCTTTGGGTTATCCGGGTAGTTACGGATGTAGTCCCTGAAGGATGAGATAGATTTTTTATAATCCAGGTTGAAATATTGGTTTTTGGCAGTTTCAAACTCTACGTTTTCAATACCCTTTTTCTCGGGGTTTGCATTTTTGAATTGTGCCAGGTAACTGTCAAATTCGCCTGATCTGTTTTGAATATTGAGCACTTCCTGTAAGGGTAAAAGCACCTCGGAAGCTATGGAATGTGTCGGGTAAGTATCAAGTATTTTCTTGTAATCACTTATGGACTTATCGTATTGTTTTAGGTTATAATTTGATGAAGCCCTCCTCATGTAGGCATATGGCACATACTGGCTCGACGATCTTTTGGAGATCAGATTAGAGAAACCATCTACTGCCTCCTCATACAGCCCTTTCTCGAAGTTCAACTGGGCCTTCTGGAAAAGTGCGTCATCATAATACCTTGACCTTGTGTAGTTGTCTATAATGAAATTGTATCTTTCTTTGGCCTGGGCCACATTACCTTGTATCCCCAGTACAATACCAGCCTGCAGGTGAGCATAGTCATTGTCCACCTTATTGAATTTAATGGCCTGATTATAGTACCTCAAAGCGTTATCATAGGACTTGGCTACATAATAACAATCTGCCAGCCGGAGCAGTGCATCATCATAATATAATTTATCCTCTGCAGGTTCAAGCTTATTGACATACTCCTTGAAATGGATCAATGCTTTATCATATGCTTTTGTATTATAGTAAGCATACCCAAGGCCATATCTCGCTTTCAGGCCGGAGTCCGTATTCCGTCCATACGAACTTCCTATAATTGCCTGATAATGCCCGATGGCTTCTTCATACTTCTGCCCTACCGAATAGCCCTCTGCCGCCCATAAATTAGCCATGGCCACATACTCCGGATCAATAGGATGCTTGAGTGATTTTTTGAATAGATCAATTGCCTGCCGGTAATCTCCCTTATTGAATAGCTCCGCACCTTTCAGGTAGGTGGCCTTCTGATAAACCTTCTCCATACTTTTGTTCATAGAACGCATATTTTCAATATGCTCAATGGCAAGGTTATAGTTGTTGCTGTTAAGGTATGCTTCAGAAAGCAGGTCATTCACTTCGTCAATGTGACTGCTCTTAGGATAGTTGTCAACAAACTGCCTAAAAGCTTCAATAGCATCTTCGGAACGCCCCAGGTCATAGTTGATTTTTCCGTATTGATATGCACCCTCCTCCCGAAGGCTCGTACTTATTTTATTTTTCCGTGCATTGTCAAACGCTGTAAGAGCATAAAGCTTATTACCTTCTTTCAGATAAAGAATTCCAAGGTAATATGAGGCGTATATCCCGATACTATCCCGATCTGAAGCAGCGTGTTTCAGGTTGGCAATAGCCTCCTCATTGTTTCCCAACCGGTAATTGACATATCCGGCCCGATACCGGATATCCGGGGAAGGGTTGTTTATCTTTTCATTGTAAAGCTGGTAATATTCTGCTGCCTGCTTGAAGTTGCCTTTGTTAAGATAGGCATCTGCAGTAAGCAAATAAAAATCCTTCTGGTTAACACTTCCTGCTCCGGCCAGCACTTTTTTGCTGTAGGCAATCAGATCGTCGTATCTCTTTTGCTTGTAGTAAGCGTTGGCGATCATGCCGGGTACAACCGACTTATACGCATCATTTTGCTCAGCACGTTCAAGGTCTGCAATAGCTTTGTCATACTCACCATTATGGTATTCAATGTATCCGGCATAATAGCTGGATGCCGCTGCATAGGGAGTAGATTGTCTTTTAAGTACGTTAAAATAATTAAGGGCTTCGGTGAACTCCTGCTGGCTAAAGTGTGAATACCCGAGTTTGAAACGGGTTTCCTGACGCTGCTTTTCAGTAACTAACGAGAGGTTAACCTTTGAAAGATACCTGACAGCTTTACTGTAGTTCTTTTGAGCAAAATAGAAATTACCCAACTCCAGATAAGCAACAGCGGCCTTGGGATGATTCTTATGCTTACGTATAAAATCTTCGATCAACTTCTCACCATCACTATGATACAGGCTAAGTGCACTGAATGCAATATAATATTCCGCATCAATTTTCCTGATATCATCATCAGACTGTTCTACAAATTGCTCAAAACTTTCTCTGGCTGCGGTATAATCAGACTTATCCAGCAACTCAAGCCCTTTTCGGTAAAGCGTATTTGATTCTGATTGGTACACTGTGTTCTGACTCCATGCTGAAATGCTTATGAAAGCAAGAAACACAAGGCTATATTTTAATCGCATTTATTTATTATTCTTTTTGGTAATGAAAGATCAGCTCACTCTATAAACGAAACAATTGCAAAAAGTTATTTAAAGCAACCTTAAAATAGTTAGGTTCCGGCCAAAACCGACCAGCATGTCAGGTACGCACCTCCTGCTAATGCAATAATTTAAAAACCAGCTCTTTAAGTATCTGTCCATCGGTGGCAGAAATATTGTCAACTCCCTTGGATTTCAGATCTGCCTGCCTGATATGGTGAATATTGTTGACGATCTGCATCGGACTGTAGTTTTTCATGGCGTAAATGTAGTCTTTCACAAAATAGGGACTCACCTTAAGCACAGAGGCCAGATTTCTCTCAGACTTATCCTTGGCATGAAATGCCATTAACAGCTTACTATAGAAAGAGAATAAAATGGCCACTATCGGTATTATGGGATTCTTTTTTGCATTGGCCTCAAAGTAGTTGACTATTTTATTGGCCTTGACCACGTCTTTGGTCATTAATGCTTTTTGTAACTCAAATACATTATAGTCTTTACTAATGCCCACGTAGCGCTGTACAATGGCTTCATCGATCTGCACTTTCTCCTTGAAGTTGATAAGCATCTTGTCAACCTCATTAGCCAAACGCTCCAGGTCATTCCCTATAGAGTCTGCCAGCATCTGTACGGCTTTTGGTGTTACTCCAAAACCTTTTGATTTAATATAATTCTCAACCCATGCAGGAACCTGATTGTCATATAACTTTTTTGTGGTAAGGGCAATGGCATGCTTTTCAATCAACTTACCCAAGGCCTTTCTCTTATCAAGGGTCTTATTTTTATGGCAAAAGACGAGTATGGTTGAGGGCACTGGGTTCTGAATATAGTCGGTAAGTAACTTCTGCCCTGCCTCCTTGTTGATATCACCAATAGCCTGGGCTTCCTTAACGATTACCACCTGCCTCTCAGACATCATCGGAAAACGCCTGGCATTGGTAAGTATGGTATTCATATTCACATCCCGACCATATAATATCGTTTGATTAAAACCCTTCTCACTTTCAGTCAGCACATGATCCTCAATGTAATCAGCGATCATGTCGATATAGTAGGTCTCATCTCCCTGTAGAAAATAAACCGGAGCGTACTTTTTACTTTTTAAATCTTTGAGGACACTTTCAGGAGTAACAGCCATAAATCATTAATGTGTGATAGGCAAAAATAGCAGATTAGTTAGTAATGACTAAAAGTCTCCGGATAATTATGGAAGGAATTACACCGATAAAACCTTTTCAGTATAAATGTATATTTCATAACTGTCATCAGTGATCAAATTGAATAACAGTACGTTACATTGATGATAAAAAACTGCTACATATCGACGGATAAAACAGTTGATCGATTTAAGAAAAATTTGATAAATAGTTGTGTCAATTTCTCTACATAAATAAAACAAAACTGCATACTTTCGCATTTAAATACGTATACGCAGAAGTTACCTATATCAGGAAACTGGTATAGTTTATGTAAGCAACAACATTAACTAAAGAACCAAAAATTGAAATTATGAAAAAAACTATGAAACTAGGATTTATGATGACCTTGTTAAGTGGTCTGATGTTTTTCGCCAGTTGTGATGACAACGATGAAATAACACCAGTAGACCCTAACGCGGAATATGATGCGATACTGAGATTAACCGAAGGTGGTGATGCAGGTGATACAACTACTTCAGAAGTAAATGTGAATGCTAATGAGCAAAAGTCAATTAAGGCTAAAGTTACTTTTATTTCAACAGATGCCACCATGAGAAGACTCTATATTACTCAAAACATTGGTGGTCAAGGGGAAGAACCTTATGAGATAACAGCCAATGTTGATAAAAAAGCAGATGGTTCAATTGATATTGAATCTGCCAACTCCAACCAGATCATTTACGAACTTACCCTACCCGTTCCTTCGGGAGTAGGTGAAGGTACTGTCGTTTATAAATTATGGACAACAACTGGTCGTGGTGACTATAGAGACCCCAGTCAAAGAATTGCTGTAGGTCCTGGTGAAATTATATTAAAATATGGTGGATCAAACCCTGAGGCTACAGTAAATAGCTATACAGCTAAAATGTTGGCGGCTCCAACTGACGATGGGTCATCAGAAACCTTTATATCGACATTTAATGGAGAGCTTTATCAGATAAGTGAAGGAAGTGAATATGCCTCTTTCTGGGATTTTGGATATTATTGGTTAAATTCTCCAGGTGCATCACTGGCCTCTACAGCAAGTTATCCTGCGTTATTCGATCATGATGATGATCCTAACACTGCCCTTGTAGCAGTAGCTACTTTAACGAATACTGCTCAAGATGATTTAAATAAAACATATTTTGTTGAAAGTAATGGAACTGATTTCGATGCAGTTACTACTTCATCTGATTTAAGCTCCCTCAACGTTTCCGATTCAAACGGTCAGAAAATCAATAACTTGGAAGTTGGTGACATAATTGCTTTTGTTGATAGTTATGGTAAAAAGGGCCTTATCAGAGTGAAAGAAATTGAGCCTGGATTTGGATCTGGTGATTACATTGTAATAGATGTTAAGGTACAACCTTAACAATTCAAGATTATATAACAGAAAAAGCCGTCCCAGTTATTTTGGGCGGCTTTTTTTTGACATTATAAAATACCTAGTCTTCTTCCCAAGCTCAAGCCCTAACCTTCCTATAGCTATAAGCCGTAACAGCCCCAACAATAGCACCTGCCAAATGCGACTCCCAGGAAACATGGGAATTGACTGGTAAAACGCCGTAAAAAATCGAGCCGTAAACAAAAAGCACAATCACCGAGATAAACAGGGATTTGAAATCCCTTCTCATGAAGCCATAGAAGATCAAAAAAGAAGCAATACCATATACCAAACCACTGGCTCCCACATGGAAAGATGGTCTTGCAAAAAGCCATACCAGCAGATTAGTAAAAAAATAGCATCTTAGAAAAACCCCGGAAGCAATTCTGTAATAGGAATAGAACAACACAACCCCTAAAAATAACAATGGAATGGTATTGGAAAGTAGGTGGATATAGTTGGCGTGGATCAAGGGAGCGGTTATAATACCAATACCTCCCATGAGTGTTCTTGGCCAAATGCCGAAAACTGTCAGGTCGTATCCTAATAAAAAGTCTACCACAAAGGATAGCCACATGAGAAATACAAATCTAAAAGGTACTACCGCACTTCCTATTAAGGTACGACCGTTCGACATAACATTTATTTTGCAGGATCCTTAATCATATCAAGAGCTATCAGCTTCGACTCTTCATAGCCAACTGCCATATAGCCCAGAAGACCCCCCGAAGATTCTGCGATCTTTTTGGCAATGTCTTTAATACTACCGTAAAACTCTTGTGCGAAATTGTTATTCAGCTTAGGCAAAATACTGTTTAACTTTTCCAACTCTGCAATAATGAGTGGGTTTCTCTCCTCCGAGCGCGCCGGATATTGCTGGATCATAACTTTCATTTTATCCTCAAAGTCTTTTCCGGCTTCCTTATAATAATCAATAAGGTCTTCCCTGGCCTTTGTTTGCTTGGTTTTGGAAAGACTTACCGCCTGTCTTATTTCAGACCTGTCGATATCGTTATCAGCCCCTGCTATTAAAATAGACACGAGTACAGGGACTTTGTACATAACCTCAACCTCCTCCTGGGTTAAGTTTTTAAATTCTTCAATCATACTTTAAATTAATTTTAGACCAACTAAAATAGCTATTT
>NZ_SMLW01000112.1 GCF_009711405.1 Fulvivirga kasyanovii
TGAATGATAATAGGATAAGAAGCAGCCGTGTTCGGGAGGATACTTTTCAGGGATGGCACAGGGACACGAAGAATCACTGTCGGGATGTTGCTGTCGGGGGACAGCAACGGGGGAAGATTATCACTTTAACCACCTGCTTAAGGTTACCCTGAAAGGGTAAAATCTTTCAGCAAAAGGTGGAGCCTTTTGTTAATCAATGTGGTATGGTGGTGAGCCCTGCAAGGGTGGGATTGCTTCTGTTTGAGCATTTTAACTTGCTGCCTGTGCTTCTGAATAGTTAAGCTTTACCAAACTTTCGGAAGTTTAGTAAAGCCGGAGCCTGGTTCTGTTAGTGAAGTTGGGAACAGATCTTTTTCAATCAGAAGGGTAGCTGTATGGTGCATATCAACGATAGGGTAGGGGTACCGCTTTTAAGATACCCGTCTCTTGTTATAAGTTTCTCCAAATAATTAAAGCACCAGCCCCCGGACAGGAGCTGATGCTGTTTGGCGATATATTCCGGAGCTTTAATCTTTAGACTTTAACCATTCAAGGGCTTCGTTGGCCGAGTTGAATGTGGTAACCACACTAGAGTCTGGCATGGCATTTTTAGCGGATAGCTGGGCGAAGATATTCTCTGAGAATATCCAGGCAAAATGCTTCAAACCGGCCTTTTCCATTTGTGGGAACCATTGCGTTACTGTCCATTCTGCAGCATCCTGCCATGGCCCCGTTACTTCTGTGTTGTCATTCAATATTTTTGAGCAGTTGGGCTTCTTTTTAAAAAGCTCAAGGATTTTATTTCCTCCTGCAATGATCTTATCCCGGTTTTGAAAGCCAATC
>NZ_SMLW01000483.1 GCF_009711405.1 Fulvivirga kasyanovii
AGTGTAATCACCAAATTTAGCTTAAAACTGTATTCGCTGAAAACAATTACCATTAAAAATATAATAAGCATTATCTCAGCCAATTGGACTAATTTGGTGATACCATCGTACCAATCCGGCACCTTGAAATATACATAAGAGAAGAGGGCAACATTAAGGAAACATATTAATATAGCCACCAGTATGCCTATGCCTTCTTTATCGGTCAACTCATTAACATAGTCTTCCTTAAGTATCATGGATATGATATTGGCATGTACAACCACACCATACATATCAGGGTTAGCCTTACCCGCATAATTTTTATTCAGGGGCGTGAAAAATTTATCATCCCAGGAGGTATCAAAAAAATCAGCTCCCATAAATCCAAAAAGCACGATTTTGTCTTTGATCATTTCCGGAACAAAGTTTTCATTAAACACATCATCCACGTCAAGGGCGTAAAACATATTGGGATAACCTGTACGCCCAAAGAAATCCACCAGGTTGCCCCGGTAATTAATTATTTCCGTGGGTTTATTCCTTTGCTTAAGTTCTTTCACTTTTTCCGGATCGTATAATTCGGCTACCTGAACCGCAAAAGCCACATGTTCCTCTCCATTAACTATCCGCCTGGTAGGGAAGGCACGGCAGGTTTTATAATCTTCCTGATTTTCGGCGTCGGTATCGAGGTTAGCGAAGGCCTGATATGCATCTTTACGGAATAAATCATGCGAGACTTCCAGGGAATCATAGATATCATCGCCCTCACGCAATACTTTCAGGGAATCTGACTGAAGCAGTTTGGTAACCATCACCAGGTTTTCCACCTCCGAAAATGCATTACTAAGGGCAAGGTCGCCTAACGTATCCGCACTTCTGAAATTGAAGAAGCTGTCAAAACCTACTACGGCGGGCTTATATTGGTTAATGATTTGAAGTTGCCGGGCTATTTCGGCCCTGCTCAGCATACCTATATTAATAATAACAATGTTAGTATCCGGAACCGGGTCTTCCCTGAGTTGAGAAAAAGCCACATCGGTCATCTCCATATCGTCCAATGCTTCACCCACCGGATCAAAGGCATCAAATATCTGGAATTGGGAAACGTTGAAGATCACCCACATGATACCAAAAATAAAGATAGTTCCCAGGATACAATCTATCCAGAATTTCCTTCCCATAGACACTGTTAGTTAATGTAAGTCGGCCCAATTTTGGGCAACGCAATAGTAAAAATATAAATTTTAGGCAGTTTTAAGTAATATAATTTAAATTAATGCCTTGATTTGCTGCGTATGACTTCAAGACGAAAAAGACTGAGTGTAAACGAATATGTGGACGGTGTGCTCGCGGGCAATACCGTAGTTCTAAGCCGTACCATTACGCTGATCGAGAGCAATCTTGCCGGTGACCAGGCACTGGCCGAACAGGTGCTGACAAGGATCTTACCTCATACGGGCAACTCAAAGCGAATAGGCATCACAGGTGTACCCGGTGTCGGCAAAAGTACTTTTATAGAAGCCATGGGCCTGCATCTGGCAGAGATGGGCAAAAAGCTGGCTGTACTGGCCGTAGACCCCAGCAGCCAAAGGAGTGGCGGGAGCATATTGGGCGACAAAACCCGCATGGAGCAGCTATCACACCATCGTAATGCCTACATCCGGCCTTCTGCCACGGGGGCATCGCTCGGAGGTGTGGCCAACAAAACCCGTGAGACAATGCTGCTGTGTGAGGCGGCCGGCTATGAAATCATCTTTATTGAAACGGTCGGGGTCGGCCAGTCTGAGGTTGCCGTTAAGGGTATGGTTGACTTCTTCTTGCTGCTGATGCTGGCAGGTGCCGGTGATGAGCTGCAGGGCATAAAAAAGGGCATCATGGAGATGGCGGATGCCATTGCCATTACCAAGGCTGACACGGACAATATTACTGCTTCAAAAAAGGCCAGGGCTGAATATCAGAATGCCTTACATTTATTCCCCCCTTCGGAAACAGGCTGGTCTCCCAAAGTATTGACCTGCTCAGCCGTTACGCGGCAGGGCCTGGACGATATCTGGAAAATGATCGAGGGGTATTTCAACCATATGGGATCAGGCCTGGATCAGCTTCGCAAGCACCAAAACATCAACTGGATGCATGAAACCATAGGTTTTCTGCTGAAAAACAATTTTTACCACAAACCCGAAGTAGCCGAACGTATCCCTGAAATGGAGAAGCAGGTTGGCTTGGGTGAAATCACACCCCAAGCAGCAGCAAGGGAGCTGATCAGATTATAGCAGCTCCTGAAACCAAAAGCTGGACTTCATTGGAGTGAGACTGCCGTCATCTTCTTTTTTGTTGTATTCGTAGCTTTTTTCCACCACATCGCCCAGGCGAAAATCAACTCGCTTACGAAACACCGGGCCGGCATAAACGAAGGTATGGAACTCACCATTTTCACCACAAGGGTCTACGCCATCCGCCAGATGGTTGAGCCATTCCGGATCGATCGTCTTCCCTACCTGCTCTTTGTCAAACATAGCGGCATTAGCAGCACATACCACTGTTCTAAAACCATCGGCCACAAACTCTTCAACCAGTTGATGTGTGTTTTCTTTCCATATCGGATATACACCTTTCATGCCTGCCGAACTTAATTGTTTATCGCGATAGGCCTTCAGGTCTTCAAGAAAGATGTCACCATACATGATGTGATTTATCCCTTCTTCTTTTTTGGACATGCAGAAATTTTTGATCACGCGCTCATAGGATTCATGGGAATTATCTTTTGGCAGATAGATCTTTTCCAGAGGAATGCCAAGGGCCTCGGCCTGGGCTTCAATCAAATGTTCGGGCACACCATGCAGGCCTACCCTTTTCAATTCGGAATCAAAAACGGTATGCAGGCTCCTGATGTCATATGCGCCTGTTTCCATGACACGGAATAAGGCATAAGCAGAGTCTTTTCCTCCGCTCCAGCTAATGGTTATTGGTGTTTTAGGCATTTAATCTTATCAATTACTTGTGAAAACCTGTTCATTCAACTCCACTTTTACCACATCTCCGTAGGTTAATGGTCTTTCGAAGGCTCTTGTCAAAGGCAGGCCTTCTACATGACAGAGCACGATCCGGATAACCACGCTGTGCGTGATTACAGCCACTCGTTTATAATCTTTAGCTACCAGCTCTGAAAAAAAAGCTTTTACCCTGTCATTCATTGCCGCCATGCTTTCACCCGATGGCACGGTAACATTAACAAAATCTTTCATCCACGGGTCAATATGTGCTTTGGGGATGTCATCCCACTTTTTCATTTCCCAGTCGCCAAAGTTAAACTCCATCAACCGGTGGTCAGTGGAAAAATCCTCAGTAAGATGCATGGTAAGGTGCAAGCATCGTTTCAGGGGACTTGTATAATAAGCATCAAACTGGCCTGGCAGCTTTCCAGCAACGGTTTGGAACTCCTCTTGCCAGGTCTCTACCAGATCAAGGTCGGACTGACCATAGCAAACTCCTTTTTCTATGTGCGGGGTGGTATGTCGGATCAGATAAACTTCCATAAAACAAACATTGAAAGATAGAAAATTATTTCTGTTACCTGTTGCGTAGCCCCGAGGCAATCGCCGGTATATCCTTCAATCCACTTATAAAAATAACGATACAAAAACCAGGTAGCCAGCAGAACAGGAAAAAGTATGAGCCAATACCACGGGCTCTGTAGCCATATCATGGGCAGCAACCCTATAACAATGGCAACCACAAAATTGATTGCAGATAATTTTTTGGCCACCGGTTTTACTTTGCTGCTGGCATCTTCCCTTGAATATTCACCAAAGTATATGATAAAAACAGGTGCCAGCCTGCTTACGGTATGCGCAGCGATCAATATGCCGAAAAGCAGCCCTGTGTGTACTTGTTGCGCTATGACTGAAACCAGCGAGAATTTCATCAGTAATATGAGTACAAGCCCTGTTACCCCATACGCACCTATAAGGCTGTCTTTCATGATCGCAAGGATCTTTGATTTTGTCCAGCCTCCTCCAAATCCATCGCACACATCAGCGAAGCCATCTTCATGAAAAGCCCCTGTGATGAGTATACCCGTAACCATAGATAATATAACAGCTACCGATACCGGAAAAATGAACATTGCCAGCCACAGCACCAGAGCCGATGCGCTACCGACCAGCCACCCGATCAGTGGAAAATATTTTGTGCACTGATTGAGGTATTCGGCCGAATGATCCACCCATTTCGGGCATGGGATACGGGTATAGAACATCAGCGCGGTAAAAAACAGCCGGACTTCGTGTTTCATACCGGTTTCACTTCGTCTTTTTCAGAAACGCCGGCCTCCTCAAAAGAGGCCATTTCATTGAGAAAATTAACGGCTGACTGAATTACCGGATAGGCCACTGCCGCACCTGTACCCTCGCCAAGTCTCATATTGAGATGAAGAATAGGTTTTGCCTTCAGGAAATCAAGGGCCTTTTTATGACCGGGTTCTTCAGAAACGTGACAGAAGATGGCATAATCAAGTATAGCAGGCTGTAGCGCATGCGCCACCAGAAAAGCTGATGTGGCTATGAAACCATCTACCAATACTACCATACCCAGCTCAGCGGCCTTCATCATGGCACCTGCCATCATCGCAATCTCGAACCCTCCAAAAGTAGTAAGAATATCTATGCTGTCACTTTCAGGTGATAGCTGGTGAAAATCCAGTGCTTCTTGGAGTACATCTACCTTTTTCTGCCATTGGGACTCATTCAAACCTGTTCCTTTGCCTACACAATCCCGCAAAGGCAACCGGCAAAGCATGCTGGTGAGGATGCTGGCCGAGGATGTATTGCCAATGCCCATCTCACCAAAACCAATAATGTTGCTGCCGGATTGGGAAATTTTCAAGGTCACTTCCTCTCCTGATTTCAAGGCCTGCCCGCATGCTTCCAGGCTCATGGCTTTTCCTGACAAAAAGCTGGCGGTACCTTTACCCACAGGCTTTTGTATGAGGTTAGGATACTTGGGAAGATCGGCATTAACGCCCGCATCTACAATGTGCAGCTCAATATCATGCTGCTTGCAAAACACATTAATGGCAGCACCTCCATGAAGAAAATTCTGTACCATCTGAACGGTTACTTCCTGCGGAAAAGCACTGACTCCTTCCCGGGCTATGCCGTGATCAGCGGCAAATACCACCATACTTGGCTTTGTCAAATGCGGTGTATCTGTTTGCTGGATCAGGGCTACCTGAAGTGCAATTTCTTCCAGGCCCCCCAACGCTCCCAGGGGCTTGGTTTTGTGATCTATTTTATGCTGAATTGCGCTCAGTATATCACGATTGCAGGGTTTTATACTTGCCATATTATTTAACTTTTAAAGGGATACCGGAAACCATAAAATATGCTTCCTCTGCATTTGCTGCAATAAATTGATTGATCCAGCCTTGACACTCTACAAAATTGCGCCCGGCCTTGGTGCTGGCATGCAGGCCCATGCCCAGCTCATTTGTAATGATGATCAGTACACCTTTATAATCAAAAAGCTTAGCCGCCTCTGCCTTCGCCTCTTTCATTATGGCTTCTTTATCGCCTTTGCATTTTGAAAAGTAATTGGTGAGCCACAACGTAACGCAGTCCACTACCACAACTCCGTTTTCAGGCAATACCTTTGCAAGCTCAAACTGCTCTTCAATATTCGTCCAGCGTTCATCCCGCTCCTGCTGGTGCCGCTTCACCCTTTCTTTAAAATCATCGTCCCAGATCTTGGAGGTCGCCAGGTAATAAGGTGTATCTGTTTTGGAAAGGGCCAGCTCCTGAGCATACCTGCTCTTACCGCTCCTTTCTCCGCCTGATATGAAAATGATCATTTTTTCTTCTTTTTAAAGCCATAGGGGCAATGCCTGCATCCATTCTGGCAGCAATAACCCCGCTTGAGGTGATAGGCCTTAGTGAATACATACAAGCCATTTTCAATGTAATACATCGGCTCTTCCTCTTTGCTCCCCTTCCCTCTTTGCATTACAGTACGCTCACCGGTTTTTTGTCATCATCAATAGCCACAAAGGTGAACTCACCCTGAATAGCATTTTCCCTGTCTTCACTGTACATCTGCTCAATAAAAATATCCACCTGTACTTTCAGGCTTGTTTTACCTACGTGGGAAACCGTACCGATAAGTTCTACTAATGTTCCCGCCGGTATAGGATGTTTAAAATCCACTCGCTCTGAAGAAACAGTAACTACACGCTTCCGCGAAAACCGGGTGGCCGTAATAAAAGCCACTTCATCCATCAGTTGTAGTGCCGTACCTCCAAATAAGGTATCATAATGATTGGTGGTGTTAGGAAAAACAGCTTTGAAAATTGAGGTTTTGGATTTTTCTATTCTTGTGGCAATGTCGGTCATATAATCGTTGGTTAGTTCTAAACCCATTCCATAGAAGCCTTAATACTTCACACTTACAAACTTAATCCAAACAGGATTGATAAAAGCAGGGCATTAAAGCCTCTATGGAATGTCTATGGTTTATCTTAATTATTTAAATGCACATCCGTTAGGTGCAATGCCTGCTGTATATTGGTCGATCAGCTTACCTGTATTATCATATCGGTAGACTGTACCGGCAGAGCTATAATTAGGAGCCTCAGTTCCAATCACATTGTCGGTTGAAGGATCTACAGAAAGGCCATAAAAGGACTTATCGATAAATGGTGAAGCAGGTAACTCAGTGGCATCGATGCTCATGGTATATACTGCACCTGAATAGTTGAAATAGAGCTGGTCTGCTGCATTGTTCATAACCAGTCTGCCCAGACCCGCATATACGCTGGCCGCATCTAACTTCAGGGCTACTTCATCATTTACAATTTTAGCCAGGAAAGCAGGGGTGCTGTTGGCCTCATCCACTGACCAGTCAGCATTGTAAACTGTCTTGCCACTACCCGTTACCCAAATGTTATTGTTTCGGTCTACTTTCAATGCGGAGGGATTGTCTCCAACAGTAATGCTACCAACAACCTGATCGGTATTAACATCAATGATCACAACTTTATTGTCGTATCCCCAGCCTCCGTTGTTGGCTACATATACTTTATTTCCTAACCTGACCATTTCATTAGGGCCCTGGCCAACGTCAATGGTTTTGGTAACTTCAAGAGCATTCAGGTCAACAACTTTAACTGTTCCTGTTACGCCATCAGCACCCCAATCCGTTACATAACCCTTGTTTTGGTCTATACCAAGGAAATACCGTGGAGAAACTATCCCTGCATCCTTGTTAATTGTTCCCAATGAACCAAAATTCTCAGCATTAATAACCTCAATCTTACCTGAGTTTTGAACTACAATATATCCATTACCATTATAGATGCTCATAGATTGGGCCTGATCTCCCAAGGGTCTTTCCACATTTTCAAAGAATACATCATTGATCATAGTATTGGTAGCCTTGTCAAAATATGAAAGGCTGGCATCTCCATTGCCAAACCCGCCTTCATTGATCACAAAAAAGCCTTCCTGACCAGCCAGCGGGGCAACACTGTCGTCATCAGAACATGCGCCAAAAAGTGCGGATGAAGCAACTAAAAGGCCAAATAATACGCGTTTCAAAAACTGGTTTTTCATTTTGGTTTATTCTCTAATTAAATTGATATATGATACTTAAATGATAGTTCCTTCGTGGCATAGGCCGCGCATTACGGATCTCATAGTCTTTGTTAAAGGCATTTTTTACCTGACCTGAAATTCTTAATGCATGTTTTTGAGACAACAAAAACTGATAGGAAGCCGAAACTCCGGTCAGTGTATAAGGGTCTATCGACCTCCTGTTATCTCCGGTTACATATTGTTCGCCTACATAGAGCTGGTTTACTCCTAATGTGAAATGGGTATGGACTAAGTTCACTGAACCCTTCCCTTGATGCAAGGGGGTGTAGATCACCTGTTTATCCAGTTCCTGTACATTGCCGCCCTCACTGATCTCCTGCTTGGTGGATTTGGTATAACTGTAATTGCCCCAAAACTGTAGCTTCCAGTCATCTGATAGTCTGTATCCGTATTTTAATACAAGCTCCGCCCCTCGTGCCCAGATTTTCTGCACATTGACCGGACTCCAGACTGATTCTACTTCCACCCATTGTATCCATTGTGAAATGGTATTGCTATAGCCCGTTATTTCAACGGAAAGCTGTGAGTTATCAAACCGCTTTTCAGACAATATCCCCAGTTCCGTACTCCACCCCAGCTCGGGTTCCAGATCAGGATTACCAACTGCTCCTCCACCTTTCCAGTACAAGTCATTGAAAGTAGGGATGCGATAGCTGCGGGCCACCTTTGATTTCAAAGAGAAGTCGTTGTTTAGTGAGTAGTTCAACCCCAGGGAGGGCATCAGCGGGGAAAGGTCACCATCACTCAATGTCTCCCTCAAACCCAGGTTGGTCTCCAGTCTTTCGGCAATTAGTTTTTTAGCTGAAACATACAGGCCTGTCTGGTTTCTGGAAGGTATTTCACCTGCATAACTGTCCACCTCTGCCTGATCGTAAGTGTTGTTTATACCTGCATCCAGCCATGTAGATTTATCCAGTTTATAAGTAGCTTCAATCTCGCTGACCAATGAGAGGGATTGTGTGGTGGACACCTCGGTTAATTTGTCGTCGTAGTCCAGGTAGTGGACTAATAAAGCTGATTGTCCGCGGAACATCCTTTTACTGTTTTGGCTCTTCCACTTTAAAATTGCTCTGTGAAATTCATCAGCCTGGGTTTCCCGTGCATCACCTGAGGCAGAAGCCGGGTCCGGAATATGTACCAGGTTATCCTGATACCAATATTTCAGGCTTATATCACTGTTTCCATTGTGTTGGTAGTACAATTCTGACAATATACCATGCTGATCGATGGAGGCATTGTTTTGCTCCTCTTCCCGGGTTGTGTAACGGTTGAAATAGGTAAAATCATTGTCGGCATGGTTTACAAAGCCCCGAACAGATGCCCGCACTTTTTGATGTTTCCAGTTGACATTCGCACCCGTATAGGTACTGCCAAAACTGCCTATTTGCTGAAATACCTTCCCGCCAAAGCCTTCGTGCATCGTTGCCTCCGTACCCAGGTGAATGGCTCCACCCAATGTACCCGAACCAAAAAGAGACCCTGCACCACCATACTGAAGGGATACATCATCTACAAAACTTACGGGCATTAAGGTCAGGTCAAGACTGCCGTTGGTGGGGCTTTGAAGGTTTACACCTTCCCAAAACACTGCGGTATGGCTACTTCCCGTGCCTCGTACAGAAGGAGTTGAAAGTCCACTCACGCCATAAGACCTGATATTGGCTCCGGAAAAATTAGTCAATAACTCCGACAGATTACTGTATTCTGTAGCTTCTCTCTGTACAGGTGAAATTTTCTCCACCTTTTCACCGATGGTAAACTTCTCCAGACGCGACCCTTCAATGCTGATCTCATCCAGAACCAACGTGGTGGTATCTTCCTGGGCAGCCACATGCTGCACGAAGATGCCTGTAACCAAAGGCAATAATAGAATTCGCAGATAACTCATTTAACAACCCGTTAATGAGCCTTAAATAGAAGCCATTTAAGAAATGGGCGGAATGATGGATAACATAGCGTTCACTTCTTAAAGCCTCAACTCCCGAAGGCCCAGATTTAAAAACTATTGGCAGGTCTCCTGGCTTACCCGACTTTGAGAACCTTCCCATCCCGACAGGCCGGGACAGTGGCAAAGATGATCAAAGCGTATTATCTGTACTGATGTACAGGTCGGGACTACAGTTGCGGGGACAGCTCCGGAATATTCAGTAACATACTGAGGCACCGGATTCCCTTTTCATCATGATATGGCCGAAGGGGCTGATCATGAACCAATAATCGGGGTCAAAGTTATAAAAGAATTGAATAGCTCTAAACAAAATGGTTAATATTGTTCCGCAATTCAATAAAATGCACTGACCATGAAGCTAAAGATCCTTATTTCCGTTTTTTCTATTCTGGCCATAGCCTGTAACTCTCCTGAAAACAAACAGGTTAGCAAAACAACATTAACGCAGGCACCTGTTGATATTCAGTATGCCACCGGTTTCAGGGTTTCTGTAAAGGAAGGCTATCCTTTTGTAGAGGTACCCAAGCCTTATCAAGGGGCAGAAGAGGGTTTTAAATATTTGCTGGTGCCCAGAGGAGAAGAAATTCCGGCACATGACCGCGATGTCCAGATAGTAGAAGTACCCTTAAAAAGTATTGTCTGCACATCCACCACGCACATTCCCTTGCTTGACTATATTGATGAAACGCAGAGCCTGACAGGCTTTACTACCACGGACTATATCAGTTCTGCTAAAATGCGCAGCAGAATTGACTCCGGCTATGTAACCGAACTTGGTATTGATAAGGAAATAAATATGGAGCGCCTGCTGGAGCTGGATCCTGAGGCCATAATGGCTTATACGATTACAGGTGACTATGGTCAGTTCCGTAAGATGAACCAGGCGGGGATACCGGTACTGATCAATGCAGAATACCTTGAACAGCATCCGCTGGGCCGGGCGGAGTGGATTAAATTCATGGCTTTGTTTTTTGACAAAACAGACATGGCTGATTCTGTTTTCAGCGCCATTGAAAGCAACTACAATACTATGAAGGCAAAAGCCGCAAAGGTAGACTCCATGCCAACTTTATACAGTGGTGTGGTTTATGGGGACACCTGGTACCTTCCCGGAGGGGAAAACAATGCAGCAAAATTATTTGCCGATGCCGGCGCGAATTATCTGTGGCAGGACTCAACCACCGGTTTTCTCGAGCTAAGTTTTGAATCAGTGTATGAAAAGGCGCATGATGCAGACTACTGGGTGGGTGTTGCCTCTTATAATTCACTGGAGGAGATCAAACAGGCCGACCAAAGGTACTCCCGGTTTGATGCTTTTAAAAATGGAAATGTATACAGCTACAATGCACGCATGGGAGCCACAGGCGGCAATGAATACCTCGAGCTTGGGTACCTCAGGCCTGACCTGATCCTGGCCGACCTGATCCGGATCTTCCATCCCGAGTTGTTGCCTGACCATGAACTTTTCTTTCACGAAAAGCTGAATTAGAAAATGAGGGTACCCAACAGACGTAAAGCGTATAAACAAAAGTTACTAGCTTTGGTGGTATAAAAATGAAGATTAAGTAAAAAAATCGATGTTTGAATAGATCGTACACCATAAAATTAGCATTACTGCTACCACTTACGATCCTGGTACTGTTCATTGTGAATATCAGCCTGGGCAGTGTTTCTATTCCCTTTGATGAAATATTGAATGTGCTTACGGGCAGTGCAGCAAGCAAAAATAGCTGGACAAACATTGTCCTTAATTTTCGCTTGCCCAAAGCCATTACTGCCATAGCTGTGGGCGCGGCATTATCCATCAGCGGCCTGCTGATGCAGACGCTTTTCAGAAATCCGCTTGCCGGGCCTTTTGTATTAGGCATTAGCTCCGGCGCCAGTTTGGGTGTAGCGCTGCTGCTGCTGGCGGGCATCTCCATTACGGGGAGCCTTGTTGCCTCCGGGCTAACAAGCTGGCTGGTAGTCTCTGCTGCCAGCCTGGGCTCAGCACTGGTACTGCTGCTGGTGGTAGTGGTTTCGCTGAAAGTCCGCGATAGCATGACCCTCCTCATTATCGGCCTTATGTTTGGCAGCCTCACGGGTGCGATTGTCAGTATTTTACAGTTTTTCAGTAGCGGAGAAGAGATACAGGTATACCTTTTCTGGACATTCGGAAGCCTGGGCGGGCTCAACTGGGACGAAATAACGGTACTTTGGCTCATAGCCGGCCTGGGCATTGCCATCGCTTTCATCATGGTAAAGCCGCTGAATGCCCTGCTTTTGAGCGAAAATTATGCCCGGAGCATGGGGATAAACATCAAATCATCCCGCTTCTGGATCATTATCAGCACGAGCCTGCTAGCCGGCAGTATTACGGCTTTCTGCGGCCCCATTGCCTTTATCGGTATCGCCATCCCTCATCTTACGCGGTTGCTGTTCAATACCTCCAACCATAAGATATTGATCCCTGCCGTTGCGATGAGCGGCATTATTGTCATGCTGGTCTGTGACATCATTTCTCAGCTTCCTGGCAGTGAGCATGTACTGCCGATCAACGCGATCACTTCACTTTTGGGCGCTCCTGTAGTTATTTGGGTGATATTGCGCAGGGGTAGCATAAAACACTCTTTTTCGGGATGACAGAAGTAGACAACAACGATATTGCCCTGGCCATTAAAGACCTTGCCGTTGGCTATCACACCAAAAAGAAGGATCTGGTGGTATTGGAAAACATCAACCTCTACCTCAGACATGGAGAACTGGTTTGCTTTATGGGGCCTAACGGTGTGGGCAAGTCCACTTTGCTCAGAACTATCGCAGGGGTACAAAAACCTTTGGCAGGTGAGATCAAAATTGAAGATGTTGACCTCTCTGCCATTTCAATAGCTGAATTATCCACTAAAATGAGCCTGGTGCTCACGGATGGGATCAATGCCGGAAATATGACCGGGCGGGAGCTTGTAGGGCTGGGCAGATACCCTTATCTGGGCTGGCGGGTGGATTTTAGCGAGGATGACCTTCATAAAATCGAAGAATCCATAACCCTTGCGCAGGTGTCGTCATACGCAGATAAGAAAGTGCACGAGCTTAGCGACGGTCAATTACAAAAAATGATGATTGCGCGGGCACTATGCCAGGATACACCTATCATGATACTGGATGAACCTACTGCCCACCTGGACCTGAACAACCGGGTGGCTATCATCAACTTACTGAAAGACCTGACGCGTAAAACAGGAAAGTCCATACTGATCGCCACACACGAGCTCGACCTGGCACTGCAATCAGCAGATCGCCTGTGGCTGGCAGGTCATCATGTACCGGTCATTTCAGGGTTCCCTGAGGATATGGTGCTTAACGGAGCCATCGACAGTGTGTTCGAGCTTAAAGGTTTTGACCTTAAAACCGGCCAGTTGAAAAAGAAAAGCCTGGGCAAGAAAGTTTCGCTGCAAGGGTCAGGCTACCAATACCTCTGGACAAAAAATGCCCTGGAAAGAAACGGTTACGAGATCAGCAGTGAGAGTGATTTTCAGATTAGGATTATGGCCTCAAAAAACCTGAGCTGGGAAGTGGAAAACAAGGGCATTGTAGCTACTAATACCCTTGAAGAACTTATTAATTATCTCAATCAGCAGAAGTTTTGAGGAGGCACTGCCAACCTACCGCTCATTAAGGCTCCAGTCGTATTCGTAATAGGCAATGGCATAAGAGGTTG
>NZ_SMLW01000116.1 GCF_009711405.1 Fulvivirga kasyanovii
TCTGCTTTGTGTATTACTCTTATCAGCTTGTGGCAGTTCTGCGCGTCAGAGAGTAGCAGACCCTCCGCCACATGATATCTGGAATGCCCTTCTGCACAAGCATGTGGATGGAGCAGGGTGGGTCAACTATGAAGGTTTTATGCGCGATCAGGAAAAGTTGGAGGAGTACCTGAAGTTGCTCAGTAATAATGCACCTGACAAAGATTTGTGGAGCAGAGAAGAGCAATTGGCGTATTGGATCAATGCCTACAATGCATTCACAGTGAAGCTCATAATTGATAATTATCCTTTAGAAAGTATTCGTGACCTCGACCCGGTATTGAGTATACCTGCCATTAATACCGTGTGGCACAGGAAATTCTTTGAGATAGGAGGGAAGAAGACTAGTCTGGATGAAATAGAACACGAAATATTAAGAAAGGAGTTTGCCGAGCCCCGGATACACTTTGCCATCAATTGTGCTTCATATTCCTGCCCGCCTTTGCGCTCAGAAGCATATAAAGCTGATATTGTCGACCAACAACTTAATGAGCAGGCAATTCTGTTTATCAATGATCCGCTTCGAAATCAGATAAGCCATGATCGTGTGGTATTGTCCCGGATTTTCAAGTGGTTCAAAAGTGACTTTACCAGGGACGTTTCCTTAGTTGAATATCTTAACCGGTATAGTCGTATATACATAGCAGATACGGCAGATCTGGAATATTTGCCGTACAACTGGCAGTTAAACGAGAAGCCTTAAAACGCCTGTATGATTTGTATGGGTATTTGCCGGTTTTATCAAAAATGGAGCCTGATAATTAGTGATTGTTTGATTTCATTACCTTTATCCATGACCGGATTTTTCCCCGTTATTCTTCCCGTGTTTTTCCCTCTTATGCCTCTGCAATGCTTCT
>NZ_SMLW01000318.1 GCF_009711405.1 Fulvivirga kasyanovii
GTACAAGAAGTATGTGCTGCTTGCCTATTTTAAAAAGGTAAGAAGTTCTTTTCAGCAGCAGGAATTATATCCTATGCTTGGTGACCTTGTTTTTCACTATAATAACTTGATAGCCTTTAAAAATAACCATGAATCCCTCAGAAAGAATTTCCCTAAAGAATTGGCAGGGGTAGACTTTGATAAACTTGAGCTAACTTATAAAAAGATTGTCGAGGATGATGAACTAATGAACGAAATAGGGGACATCATCAACTATGCATTGCCACTCTTTAAAGGATCCCTTTCCGAGGGCAAGGAGATATATGAGTTTGTAGAGAGCAATTGTGAAGTTACTCCTGTAGGGCTGCTACCTTTATACACTGATGAAGGATACTTTTTCATAAGCCACAGTCCCTCAGCGCAAACCAGGGTTTACAGATATCAGCTTACTTTTCTGGAGACTTCTGAGGAGAAGTATCGAGGGATTCATACTACATTAATAGACAATCTAAGGAGAGGACTGGGGGATACTTATGAAAGCATTAAAATGGGATTGACCAGGCGGTTTAGCGACATGCCTAATCCTGCAACCTTTTTGGTTTATTCCAAAGTGAAGTTTCCATACATTTCCACATTGGAGCCTGTAGCCAAGCGTCTGCTAATCAGGTATATTTCCAAGACATAAAAAAAACGGTCACCTTTTGAGTGACCGTTTTATATACAATTTTTTGATTCTTATTCTACACTGTCAGTTTCTCCTGAAATATCTTCAAGTCCTGAGTTTTCAGTAGCTCCGCCATCTTCTCCTTCAACATCACCAAGATCAAGTGAAGGTAAAGCACCACCTTCTTCCTGAGCCCTGTCTCTGAACTCATCAACTGGGCCTTGCTTTTCTTTCAATACAAAGCTTGTAGAAAGTGTCAATACAAAGATAGCAATGGCAAAACCCCAGGTTAACTTCTCTAACAGGTCACCTGTTTTTTTGACACCTATCATGTTACTTGCTCCGGCTCCGCCAAACTGGCTTGAAAGCCCACCGCCCTTTGAGTTTTGAGCTAAAATTACCAATACCAGCAATACAGCGGTTAAAATTATCAAACTTAAAATAAGTGTAAACATTCTATGACCTTATAATTATTTTTGCAATTCTTCAATTCGAGACGCAAAGTAAGCTTTTTTTTGCGGAAACTTCCAAATTAATTTTTTATAAATATCAATCGCCTTACTTTTCTTGCCCTGGTTGACAAGAATTTGTGCCAGGTTTTCAGAAACCAGGTCTTCGTTGAAAGATGTACTGGCCTCGGAGAGGTCAGGCTGGTTATCAGAGCTTTTCAATGGCTTGGCAGTGATACTGGGTTCTTTGCTGATGAAGTTTTCAATAATCGCTTTTTGCTCGTCATGAGCGATCTTTTTTGGCTTTCTGCCTTTGGGTTGCGTAGAGACCGCCGCGTCGGGTTCTTTTTCTACTTTATCCTTTTTTGTCTTAGGAGTTTTTTCTTTTTTCTTCTCAGCCGTGGTCTTCACCTCTTTTGCAGAGGTTTTAGATTCCTTTACTTTAGGCTTTACATTGCTCTGGCTCTTTTTAACCGGGCTTTTCTTTTCTTTTTCGACACTTTTCGAAGCTTTTTTAGCTTTGGCAGGTTCTTTTTTTACTTTGGCAGGAGGAGTGTCTTCTTCCAGCCATTGCATGTAGGACGCCTTGCTTTTTTTCAGGCTTTCAAGGTCTGAAAGTACTGCATCCCTGATTTGATCGGAACTCTGGTCATATGCTTCAGGAGCTACAGTAATATAGTGTTGGCTAGCCGCCTCAGTTGCAACAGGAGTGCTTTCTGCTATAGGTTCATGAACCTCTGCCGGTGTAGACACAAGAGCAGAGGGCCTTTCCTGGATAACCTCTTTTAGTATATGTCTGTCAGTCGCATAGAAAGCAGCATAATGTAAGGTTTGTTCAGCTATATCCGTTTTTGCGTCATGGTTAGCCTTAGCCACGAGCGTATGAATTATCTGGCTGTAGGGGTAGTTTTTTGCAAGTTCGTGCAGCTTATTCCTGTCTTCACCTGGAATATTGTGATAGTCCTGTAGTATTTTTATGAATCTCTGTTTATTCAAAGCCGCAGATTTTGTTGACTTTCAGTTTAACGTTAGTGAGTAAAAATATATCAAAAATTACCAATTGGCAACCGAGGCATTGAATATATCCAAAATAATTTGGTCAAATATCTCCTCAAGTAGTTGATCTTCAATAGTGGTAAGGTTTTGATTACTGTCAAAATCACTGTAAAATGAGAACGATCTGTTTTCAAAGTTAAACTGATCATCCTGTGTATTGATATATGTAGCCTGTACCGTGATGGTCAACCGTGTAAGGGCAGAAGTACTGCCTCCCAGTTGATCGTTGTTAGTGGCGGTAGGGGCAATGGGAGTCAGCCGGTACCCTGTAATGACACCCTCCAGTTGAAGCTCCCCGTCGTCTTCCACGAGTGTAAGGTTTGTGTTAGACTGGTAGTAGTCCCTTATCTCATTGGTAAAAGTCTGGGCCATATCAGGAGGACCACCTTCCGCATCATTATAAAACATATCAATGGAAATGGTCTCGGCGGTGATGGCCACGCCGGTAAATGAGTATACGCCGCATCCTCCCAGTAGAATTACCGGAAACATCAGGGCTAGCAGAATTATTCGGTTATAGGTCTTCAAGTTCGTATTGTTTGATTTTTCTGTACAAAGTCCGTTCCGAAATGCCCAGATCTCTGGCTGCATATTTTCTTTTGTTATTATTCTTCCTTAATGCTCTGATTATCAGTTCTTTTTCCTTCTTCTCTATCGACAGCGATTCGTCTTCCTCTGTTTCGTGGGCGATGTCTTCAATATCAGCATCACCATTATCATAAGTGTGATCTCTGTCGGGTGTTGTAGAGTTGATATTGAGTAGTACCGGCTTTTCAGGTGGGGTAGGAACCTGTTCGATATTATTATTGTCCAGCCCTTCAAACAACTCGCTATGGTCTTCAATTACCTGACTTGCAGAACCTTCGCTTTGTAAAGCTTCCAGAACGAACTTTTTAAGGTCGTTCATATCCTTTTTCATGTCAAAAAGAACTTTGTAAAGCAGGTCACGTTCTGAAAGACCTTGTTTGTCTTTTTCAGGGTCGCGGTACAATGCAGGAAGGTGGCTTTGGTCTTTTGGCAGGTATTGCAGTAACGTATCTCCATTGATGGACTTGTTTTCGGTGGATAGTACTGAAATCTGTTCTGTCAGGTTCTTTAATTGCCTGATATTCCCCGGAAACCTGTACTTCAATAGGATTTCCTTGGCATCATCGGTGAGTGAGATGGGCTTCACTCTGTACTTTTCCGCAAAGTCGGTCGCAAATTTTCTAAAGAGCAACAGAATGTCTTCTCCTCTGTCCCGTAATGGCGGTACATAAATAGGTACGGTGCTTAAGCGGTAATAAAGGTCCTCCCTGAACTTACCTTCATTAACATTTTTCATGAGGTTGACATTGGTGGCTGCCACCACTCTTACGTCTGTTTTCAGAACTT
This sequence comes from Fulvivirga kasyanovii, assembly GCF_009711405.1. GTDB lineage: Bacteria > Bacteroidota > Bacteroidia > Cytophagales > Cyclobacteriaceae > Fulvivirga > Fulvivirga kasyanovii. The sequence goes on from NZ_SMLW01000318.1 coordinate 3,523, forward strand.
TGGAAGAGCCCACTTTAATAAACTCACCATTTTCTAACACCCTTAACAACCTGGCTTGTGTACCCAAAGGCATTTCACCTATTTCATCCAGGAAAATGGTTCCGCCATTAGAAACCTCAAAATAACCTTTCCGGGCCTCATGCGCTCCTGTAAATGAGCCTTTTTCGTGTCCGAAAAGTTCGGAATCTATGGTTCCTTCCGGTATGGAGCCGCAGTTGATAGCAATAAACTGGTTGTGCTTTCTGGGGCTCAGGTGATGGATGATTTTGCTGAATGATTCTTTTCCACTTCCGCTTTCACCGGTTATAAGCACCGACATATCAGTAGGGGCCACCTGAGCCGCCACTTGTATGGCATGGTTGAGCAATGGTGAGTTGCCAATAATGCCGAATCGCTGCTTTATGCTTAAAATATCGAAATCCATAGGTTGTTGATCAATCGACAATATTTCCAAATAAAGTGGCAGGAGTACACCTGTCAACCAATACATTAACGTACTGGCCTTTTTGATAGTGCTTCTTAGGGAAGATCACTACCTTATTGGCAGAATTTCTTCCTTGAAGGTCATCGTTTGATCTTTTTGAAAAGCCTTCTATCAACACTTTGTGGACTTTGCCCACATCACGCTGGTTGCGTAAGTGAGAATGTTTTTGCTGCCTGTCTATGATTTCGCTAAGCCTTCTTTTTTTAATCTCCAGCGGAATATCGTCTTCGAATTTTTTTGCTGCCAGTGTGCCGGGGCGCTCACTGTAGAAGAACATGTAGGAGAAATCATATTTCACATAATCCATTAATGTGAGTGTATCCTGATGTTCCTCTTCAGTTTCAGTACAGAAGCCTGCAATCATGTCTGAGGATATGCCACAATCTTCACCTATAATCCTTCTGATGGCATCCACACGGTCTATATACCATTCACGGGTATAGGTTCTGTTCATAATCTCAAGCACACGTGTATTGCCACTCTGAGCCGGTAAATGGATATAGTTGCAGATGTTTTCATACTTCTTCATGGTATGAAGTACTTCATCTGTAATGTCTTTGGGATGTGAGGTGGAAAAACGAACACGTAAGTCCGGGTGTACTTTGGCCACCATTTCCAATAAATTAGCGAAGTTGATAACTTCACTTACTTCTGATTTTTCCAGTCTGGCTTTATTGTTTACCTCAGGTGACCATTTGTAGGAGTCAACATTTTGCCCCAGAAGGGTTACTTCACGATAGCCATTGTTGAAAAGTTCCTGGGCTTCCTTTACTATCGAATAAGGGTCTCTGCTACGTTCGCGGCCTCGGGTGAAAGGCACAACACAAAATGAACACATATTGTCACAGCCCCTCATAATGGAGATGAATGCAGTAACGCCATTAGAGTTGAGTCTGACAGGACTGATATCTGCGTAAGTTTCCTCCCTGGATAGGAAAGTATTAACGGCTTTCTGCCCTTCATCCACTTGCTTCACAAGGCCGGGCAGGTCGCGGTAAGCATCGGGGCCAACTACAAGGTCTACTACTTTTTCTTCTTCCAAAAGCTGACTTTTCAGGCGCTCTGCCATGCAACCCAAAACCCCGATCATCATCTCAGGACGGTTTTTCTTTACTGTATTGAATTGAGAGAGCCTTGCTCTTACAGTTTGCTCTGCTTTTTCCCTTATCGAGCAGGTATTCAGGAATATAACATCAGCTTCATTAAAATCGGAAGTAGTGTCAAAGCCCTCTTTTTTCATTATTGAAGACACTATTTCGCTGTCAGAAAAGTTCATCTGACAACCATAGCTCTCTATATATAATTTACGCTCTTTACCCGTGTTCTCATCCTCAGATACTTTAACGGTCTCACAAGCTTCATGCTGCGTACTGTCATTCGCCAAAATATCAATATCTTCAATCACCTTTTGCATGATATCATCCTTTA
>NZ_SMLW01000167.1 GCF_009711405.1 Fulvivirga kasyanovii
GACTTTTTAAACTATGGCTTTAAGAACATACCCCCTGTTTCCAACCTACCCATTTATTAGAAGATGAATACTATGTCAAAAGGAAAAGCTCCTTAGCGGGGGGTAATTGTGTCTATTTTTTTTAAACCAAAATAAACTAACAACTTATGAAAGAAGAAAGCGTAAACCACAACTCCAATGGCAATTTCAAACCTCAACCGATGAACTTATCGCAACTGGCCGCCGCCTACAATGTTAACGAACGGACAATCCACCGTTGGCTCAGCCCCTATCATGACCTGATCGGAGAAAGGCACGGCCACCTCTACACCCCCCGTCAGGTTATCATTATTGTGGAGTGTTTAGGGGCTATGCCCAATTGGAGATAACAAAATTGCTGCAATGCCCAGGCCATGCTTACCGCGTGGCTGTTGCTTTAATTCTTAAATCCTCAATATCCTCAAATCCTCATTTCCTCACCTGCTGCTTTTTGCGTGGGAGTTGATCAGGAGCCAGCCTGTGCCAATGGTCGAAAAGTCCTTAAGTCGTGCGTATAGCTTGATTTTGCATGCATGGGTTGAAAGGTATCGAGAGAACGGAAGAGGTGTAATATCCTCAAATCCTCAAATCCTCATTTCCTCACCTTCTACTTTTTGTGTGAGAGTTGATCGTGAGCCGCTGTACTGAAAGTAATTAATGATATTATTGTTCTTCGGCTATAAGTCATCTGGAAGTTTTAGTATTTTTCAGCGACATAAATATTTAAAGTAATAAAGTAATGAATAAAGGTTTGCGAAATGTTTTTATTGGACTTGCAATTATTTTAGGAGTTGTTTCCCTTCTCCATACGACTAGAATGATAGGAGCATACAATTTTCCTACCTATGCTAATGAACCGGGTATTATGGCAGGTTCAAAAATTATTGTTTCAAGTTTGATCACTCCCGAAAGAGGAGATTTTATTTGTTTTGATCATGAATATAATAACGGATTTGAAATACACGGTTCTGGGCTAAGCGTATTTAGGCTGATTGCTCTACCGCATGATATTGTAGAAATTAGGTCTGGTGTTGTATTCGTCAATAATCAAAACATTGATGAAAACATGGAATTAAACCATGTTTATGTGATTAAACATGACAAGTACAAGCAGTTATTAAAGAAAGGGGAATTAGACAAAGATGGGCTTATGGCATATCTTAATGAGGACTCTTCACTAGTTTGCATGTCAACCGAAATCGCAAAACGTAACGGCTTGTCAGATAGAATGTATATTGATCCTGAGAATAAAGCAGAAAAAGAGATTAAGGAGGTTTATCAGCAAAATTGGAATCGGAATAATTTTGGGCCTTTGGAGATTCCTGAAGGAAAGTATTTTGTGTTGGGAGATAATAGGGATAACGCTTTGGATTCACGTTATATCGGGCTTATAGACGAGGCCAGAATAATCGGGACAGTAATAAACGTAATGTATTTTTGAGGAAGC
>NZ_SMLW01000142.1:0-426 GCF_009711405.1 Fulvivirga kasyanovii
AACAAAAAATAGTTCAGTAATTTCATGGCTTCTTTCTTTGTGAATGTGCATTTCCTACCGCAATCTTAGCTGCTGTTTCCCCTTTAGTCCCCCACCGATTGACAGAATTTGAAGTTTCATATATCAAAGTGTTTTTTGATCTCAGACTTGGATTATTCTTGTCTGCTGCTTGTGCTGCTTTATACCTAGCAAGTTGATCAGGAGTTAAATTACCTATAGATTCTTGATGTGCTTGGTGCTGACTTTCCCCCTCACCAGAGCCTACACTTTGAATTATTTTTTGCTTCTTCCTTTCACCTACGTTCTTCTTATCTCCGTACTTGTCATAGACAGTAAAAGAATCAAAGTTCTCTTCAGTTACTTCACTCGTATTTTCAGTACTATTTCCAAATATATTTATTTCAACATCTGTGTCTGACCCTGGCC
>NZ_SMLW01000142.1:623-1197 GCF_009711405.1 Fulvivirga kasyanovii
GTCAGGACTTTCCCAAATAGCTCCTTCCTCGCTAATACTTATTTTGTAAGTTGTTCCTTCAGCATTTAAAGTATTGATCGTTTCTCTCCCAACATCTGAGTCTGCATATGTACTATGGATTAAATCAACTAGGCTTTGATCCTCAGTACCCGTAATATTTGTAATATTACCATCATCATCAAACTCCACACTCACTACATTTCCTTGGGAATCAACTATCGTATTACCATCAGGATCAATTAGATTTATCGGGTTATTAGCCACATAGTTATAAGGAGACAAACCCCAGTAAATATCTGCGTAATTATCAATTACCATAAAACGGCCTAGTGCCGGATCATAGAACCTGGCCCCATAGTCGATAACACCCCATTCCGGCTGTTCCTCCTTGCCGTTGTACTTATACCTATTTTCCTTGGCAGTAACCCTCTTAAAGCCTCCGGCTATTTGTAGACCAAATGGGTAATAATCACTGGTTTCCAGTACATTACTCTCCGTGAGCACCACATCCAAATCATCGAAGAACATGGGTAGTTCGCTATCACTCTCATTGCTCAGGTAAATATAGACAAAG
>NZ_SMLW01000618.1 GCF_009711405.1 Fulvivirga kasyanovii
GCGGGCTTTTCCTGTAGTGGCAGGATTCATCAGCTCTGCAGGAGGTTCATTTGAAGATGCCAGGGACATTTTTCATGATGCTTTGGTGATTTACATTGAGAAAATTACCCAAGGCACTGCAGGTATTATAAAATCTGAGCAAGCCTATATTTTAGGTATTGCAAAACACTTATGGCTAAGAAAATACCATAAAGATGTTCACCGTACGTCATTGAGCGACGTAGAGCATGAGCTTGTGATACCTGATGATTATTTTCCTACAGAAGGCAACAACCGGTTGCTTAACTTTTTGAAAATAACCGGAAGGCGCTGCCTGGATTTGTTACGAGCCTTTTATTTTCAGGAAATGTCGATTAAAGATATAGCAGGGCAATTAGGCTATTCGCACGAGCATTCTGTCAGTGTGCAAAAATATAAATGTCTTGAAAAAGTAAGGAACACAGTAAAAACTAAATCCCTGACCTACGATGACTTCACGGAATAATACGAGACTGATAGACGAATATCTTAACGGAAGGCTTTCTCCTGTTGACAGGCTTTTGTTTGAGGCCAGGCTTACTGTAGACCCTACTTTAAAAAGGGATCTTTACTTCCAGAAAAAAACATACCGGCTGGTGAAGATGTATCACCGGGAAAAATTGAAAGAAGAGATAGAAGCCCTGCACAAGAAAATTTTCAGCAGCGCCGACAAGCTAAATTTCCGGAGCAATATTTACCAATTATTTAAATCAAGATAAGACTCATGATAGAAGCTAACGTGATACCCATGGTGATAGATAACTCCGGCAGAGGAGACCGTGCCTATGACATTTACAGCCTTTTGCTGAAAGAACGCATCATTTTTCTTGGAGGCCCTATCAACCAATCTGTTGCGAGTATTGTGGTTGCCCAGTTGCTATACCTGAATAGTGCAGATCCAAAAAAGCCGATCAATCTATACATTCAAAGTCCGGGAGGGGAGGTATATGCCGGACTGGCCATTTATGATACGATGAAAATGCTTTCGGCTTCCGTATTGACGTATTGCGTAGGTTTTACAGGAAGTATGGGTACATTTTTGTTAAGCGCCGGAGAGAAAGGCAAGCGTTTTGCGCTTCCCCATGCCACCATTCATATGCACCCCACCGGAGGCGGAGCCAAAGGCTATACAGAGGATGTGCGGATTGCCACCCACGAACAGGAGCGGCTCCAAACTCAAATATTCCATTTAATGGGTAAGCATACCGGCCATACGTGGCAGGAGATCGAAGATTTTTTCATACGTGACAAATATTTGAATGCCCAGGAAGCCAAAGACTACGGTATAGTAGATGAAATTCTGGGTGATACCAGCGATTTAGTCACCTTAAACAAGTCCAGACCAGGGGTGAATTTTATGCTTAAGATGGCGCAAAAGTAATAGAATTAAGCTATCGGTATTTCAGTAAGTCCACCTCCGCAGTTCTCCTCAATGTTATTCAGCGGACTCGACAAATACGCACTTTTTGGTTGATAAATTTAATGACAGCTTACAGCGCTAAATTGCGGCTTTACTAAACTTTGAAAGTTTGGTAAAGCTTTACTGTTCTGTAACACCGGCTGAGGGTAATAGCCTTAAAGCAGAGGTTGCTACCTTTCGGAGCATCGCCTCTTCCGGCAATGGCCTCCTGCCATAATTACAGATTGTGCCTCCGAATGCCGTAGAGTCCTCTGTGAGAGACTTTACTGGGAAGTAAATGTAAACTGTCGGGTATTTCTGCGGATGGTGAAGTGTAAGAGATGTATTACCGGCTGAGGCTTTAAGTTTCAGGAGAATAATTTATCCGTCACATCGCGTGAAATTATTCAATATTTGAAATAAATTAGCGCCTTTAAAAAAGCAAAATTTAAACCCATCATCTAGTGACTATAGATTTCATCCCAATAAAGATTGACGACAAGCATGCTGTACTGAACTTATTTAAAGAGGCCGCAGAAAAAATTGCCGGCATGGGTATTGACCATTGGCAATACTGGAAAAATCCTCCTGCAGAAAAAGTGGAATGGGTAGAAGAAGGGATCAGGAATAATGAATTCTTTTTCGTTAAATCCGGTGATGAAATAGTAGGCATGGTTAGAATCCTGGAAGAGGATTGGTTGTACTGGGGAGAGCAAAAAGATAAGGCTTTATATGTTCATTCCCTGGTTGTAAAAGAGGAATATGGAGGAAAAGGAGTTGGAAGTGATGTACTCAAAAAAGTTGAAAACAGGGCAAAGGCAGAAGGTTGCAAATATTTGAGGCTTGATGCAGATTCCAAAAATCACAAGCTTTGCAATTATTACGAAAATCAGGGGTTTAAAAAGGTGGGGACCAAGGAAGTGACACTATCAGTAAGCAACCTGTACGAAAAGGAATTGTAGCTATTAAGTTCTGTTTTCTACTTCTGGTTTGGCAAGAAATCCAAATGCAATAATGAGTACAAGAAGTGTCAAAGTTGCAAGAGGAAAGTAGTTCGCATAAATCATCAACCCTCCGGTGCCAGCGTAAACGGAGACAATTTCATATTGTCCTTTGAGACCTTAGCCTTTGTTTCAGCTCATTCAAACTCTACCACATCCGCTACCACCACCGTTGTGACCTTGGTGTAGAAAAAAGTGTTGATAGACTCTGAATCATACCTCACGTTTACCAAAGCCAACTTTCTTCCTTCTGCCACACCATTTTCGGTTTCGAACCTGGTCCATAGCGCACTTATGGCTGCTTTGTACAAGGTACGTTCGTCATCCAGTGGGATCAGGGCAAATTGTGTGGCCGCCATACCCAAGCCATAACTTACTCCAAATAAGGCTCGTGATGAGGCCTCCCCGGATACGTTGGTGCTTACAATGCGGAAGTTTGGAGCACCTAGCTGAACATTGGTTATGTGGCTGGATGCAGTGACACCCGTGGAAGAACAACTGCTCAGAAAAAGGCCGGAAGCCACAAGCAAAACGGTTAAGCTGATATTTTTCATAGTTCTATATTTTAAAGAGGCAAGGAAGGCTACTTGAAAGATATTTGACATGATAGCGGTCCGGTTGAGCAATGATTGTTGTCGTTGAAGTAATATGAATACCCAATGCCGGACAGGGAAAAACCAACATTTACTTCCACAGACCGTTTCCACTAGAGGAACAGGCTATCATACCCCATGGAAGAAACCCTAAGAAAACACCTGGAAGAAATCATTGAACTTACGGATGAGGAATTTGCCCTCGTGCTGTCGCATTTTAAGCTGAGGACTTTTAAAAAGCACCAGATTGTGATAGATCAGGGTGATCCGGTAAAGTATAACCTTTTTATCATAAAAGGTTTAATGAAATCTGCCAGGGTCACTCCTGATGGCAAAGAGCATATAGTACAGTTTGCCATGGAAAACTGGTGGATTACCGACCTGGAAGCCTTTCATTATGGTACCCACTCCAAGTTTACCGTTGACTGCCTGGAAGATACCACTACTTATGGTTTAACGCTGGAAAGTAAGCTTCTGCTTTGCAAACAACTCCCGAAAATCGAGCACTTTTTCCATGTTAAAACTACTACTGGATATATTGCGCTGCAAAAGAGGGTCCTCTGCTTTATCAGTAGTAAAGCCCAGGACCGGTACCACAACCTGCTGGACCAATATCCTGGGCTTATGCAACGTGTACCTAAAACAATGATAGCCTCTTTTTTAGGGGTGAGCAGGGAAACCCTAAGCCGGATGGCCGTGGCTTAGTGTGACAAATCGCACAGCAAATCCGTGACAAACCTCCTGTTATCCTGAGTTTACAGAGCAGAGCTTTGCTATATAAAATTTAGATGGTTATGAAATATAGAAACTTAGGAAACTCAGGGTTAAAAGTGCCTGTGCTCAGCTATGGTACCGCCACTTTTGCCGGAACTAATGAATTTTTTGGAAAATGGGGAAAGACTGATGTAGAGGAGGCCTCAAGGCTTATTGATATCTGTTTAGATCGCGGCGTTAACTTTTTTGATACGGCCAATGTCTATTCGCAAGGTGACTCTGAAATGGTATTAGGAAAAACTTTGAAGGGGAGGAGGCAGCAGGCGATCATTTCAACCAAAGCCACTTTTCAGATGGGTGACGGGGCCAACGATAAAGGCTCCAGCCGGTTCCATTTGGTAAAGGCTCTGGACGATAGCCTTAAACGGCTGCAAACGGACTACATCGACCTGTACTTTATGCATGGTTTCGACAGTGAAACGCCTGTTGAAGAAACCTTGCGAACTTTGGACAAGATGGTGACCAGTGGAAAGGTACGTTATATCGGCTGCTCAAACTTTGCTGCCTGGCAGTTGATGAAATCACTTTCCGTTTCTGAAAGGTTAAACCTGGAAAAATATATCGTATATCAGGGCTACTACTCACTGATTGGCCGGGACTATGAGCAGGAACTGATGCCGCTCCTGAAAGATCAAGACATGGGACTAATGGTATGGAGCCCACTCGGTTGGGGACGACTGACCGGTAAAATCAGACGAAACCAATCCATGCAGGAGGGCAGGATCAAATCAGGTGGTGATACCGGTGCGCCCCCGGTGGATGACGAATTCGTTTATGATGTGGTGGATGCCCTGGAGCGAATTGCCACCAGGCATGGCAAAAGCATTCCGCAAGTCGCCATCAATTGGCTGCTTCAAAACCCAACCGTTTCCAATGTGGTAATTGGCGCCAGAAATGAAAAACAACTGATAGATAATCTTGGCGCCGCGGACTGGACACTCCCAGAGTCTGATTTTGAAGAACTGGATCAGATCACTCAACAGACACCCATTTACCCTCATTGGGTTGGGGAGAGGTAGGGTAAGGCTACAGGTAGGCTAATATACATTGTAAACCTTGTTCATCCTTAGCGTTCTTTGCGGTAAAATTTATACGCAAAGAGCGCTTATGTCATTGGTGGCTGGTTTGGGTTTATTTGTAACTTGAGGTCGTAACCAAACGATATCTCAATTATCCTGTTTCATTTTAATGAGCATGTTACCTTTTAAAGACCCTGTTATTCTTGATTTCCATACCCATAAAGTAAGGAATGGTGATAACCCGGGCATTGTTGAAGTTGTCTCGCTACACTTGGGCAAGGGACAGCCGCCGGAGGGTTTTTATACAATCGGAAAGCACCCCTGGTGGACAGAAGAGGTTCTCACACCTGATGAAGAGGATCAATTGAAAACTCATTTTGCCCGGCCGAATTGTATAGCATTGGGAGAGATGGGACTGGATAACCTGAAAGGTCCTTCTATGGAAACCCAAATGGAAATCCTCAGAAGCCAACTGCGCGTTGCCAAAGAACTCAGGGCGCCGGTAATTATCCATTGCGTAAGAGCTTATCATCAGTTGCTGCAAATTAAAAATGAGTTCCCGGAAATCACCAGATGGTGTATTCATGGTTATGGACGTAATGCCACCTTGGCGCAACAGCTCACTGATGCGGGTTTTTTTCTATCGCTCATGCCGCAGTTGCACCACGTGGATAAATACAGCCAGTTGCTGCATGCTGTACCTGCCAACAGGTTATTTCTCGAAACCGACAGTATGCCAGATGTTTCCATAGAAAATATATATTTGCAGGCTTCAAAGGCATTGAATGTTCCTATTGAAAAGCTAAAGGAACAATTTATAGATAACGCAAATAACTTTTTTACTCATGAGCTGGCTGGAAAGGACAGAACTGTTAATTGGTGAAGAATCCCTGCAAAAATTAAAACAAGCACATGTGTTGGTCGTGGGGCTTGGAGGTGTAGGCAGCTATGCGGCAGAAACACTCGTGCGGTCAGGAGTAGGGAAGATCACAGTTATTGATGGCGACCTGGTGGACCCCACAAACAAAAACCGTCAGTTGCAGGCTTTAGACTCTACCGTAGGCTTATTGAAGGCTAACGTGCTTAAAGAAAGGTTTTTGGATATCAATCCGGAGCTTCAAATTACGGTCTATGATGAATTTATGCAGCCTGATGCCATGACCAAACTGCTTACCGACAACCAGTTCGATTTTGCACTGGATTGTATTGACAGTTTTGGGCCTAAACTAAGCTTCATACTGACTTTGAAACGCCTGAAGTACCCCTTTATCTCATCCATGGGGGCAGGCGGCAAACTAGATCCGACCAAAATCAGAATTGCGGACATCAGCAAAACCAGGGAGTGCAAGTTTGCCCAGCAACTGCGCAAGATCCTTAAATCCAAAGGTGTGCGTAAAGGTGTGCTTACGGTCTACTCCGAAGAAATCCAGTTGGCACAATCACTGAAGTTAACGGACGGCTCCAACTATAAAAAGTCATTTTACGGGACTATAGCCTACATGCCCGCCATGTTCGGCATGACCATGGCCTATGAAGTGCTGCGGCGGTTGATGAGGTAGGTTCGAGTAGTCGTACACGGTTTTGCATGATCGGTATTTAACCTTGGCCAATCATTTTATAAGCCAATTCACCAAGTCTTTTTACGGACTGCTCGATTAGCTCGTCAAATGGCTCCGAATAGCTCAGGCGAATATAGTTAGTGTGCGTACTATGTTGAGCAAAGATCTGCCCTGGTACAACTACAATATCATATTTCAAAGCTTCCTTGAAAAACTCATAGCCATCAACAGAAGCCGGAAACCTCAACCAAAGCACGAAGCCTCCTGCCGGCACATTGAACTTCACCGTAGGTGGAAAATACTTTATGATGGCGTCCCCATACTTTAGCAGGTTCAGGTGTAGCTGCTTTCGAAGTGCTTTTAAGTGCAAATCGAATCGGCCGGTGCGCATAAAATCAGCCAAAGCAGCTTGTGACAAACTGCTTGTACCCAGCGATAGCAATCTTTTGGCGCGGGCGAGCTTGTCGGCATAGGATTCTGTTAAGCAATAGCCTACCCTGAAACCCGGAGCCAGGGATTTTGAAAAAGAAGAGCAGTAGAGTACACAGCCAAAAAGATCAAAGGACTTCAATGTAGAAGGGCGTCTGGTGCCAAAGTAAACGTCTCCATACACATCGTCTTCGATGATGTGTACCCCTTTGGCTCCGGCAATTTCCACCAGTCTTTTTTTATGATGATCAGCCATAGAAACCCCTGTTGGGTTGTGAAAGTTAGGGCATACCAGGCATAGCGTGATGTTAAATTCTGAGATGGTTTTTTCAAAAGCTACCGCATCAAAATCTGGTGTATTGAATGGAAAGGTGTAGATATTCACCGGCCTGCCGGTCAAAAACTCCCGTATATTGAAATAATTAAGAGGGTCTACCAAAATGTTATCCCCGCTTTTGGTGAGTATATCCAGGCCAAGGTTGATAGCCTCCAGACAGCCGGAAGTGACCACAACATCCTCTGGCTTGAACCGGCCTCACCACTTTGAAGCCTGAACAACGATATGGTTTTTAAGTGCTCCCATTCCTGATGCATCCTCATACCTCAGCAGGCTGTCACCATATTGGATCAGGATATCACGCGCAGATTTCCTGAGTTTGCCTGTGGGCAGCATTTTGCTGGAAGGCGTAGCGTTTGCCAGCACAACCTTATCGGGCAGTAACTTGGCTCGCTCTACTGAATTGATGATCTCTCCGGTGTCGCGGGAAGCGGGATAAAATGACTCCTGAGGTTCGGAAGATGTCTTCTGCGTGTCCCTCTTTTCCACTACCGGGTGCAGGCTAACGTAATACCCCGACCTGTTTCTGGCTTCAATAAGGCCTTTTGCCTCAAGGGCATAGTATGCTTTGAAAACAGATGAAGGGCTTACGTTCCTTTCTTTGCACAACTCCCTGACTGATGGCAGTCGTTGGCCTATCCTCAGCACCCCTAAGCGAATCTGCTCCTCAATAGTGCAGGCTATATCTTCATATTTAAACACGACACAAGATCATCTGATATGCTTCAAATATAAAAAACTGTATCTGTTTTCTTTTGAGGTGAGGCTCTAATTTTGCCTAAAAAACAATGAAAGGAACAGCATTTATCACCGGCGCAACATCTGGGATCGGAGAGGCATGTGCCATACTCCTTGCATCTAACGGTTACAATCTCGTACTCTGCGGAAGGAATCAGCCTAAGTTAAACCAGTTAAAGAATAAGCTTTCACAGCATGTTGATGTACATACTTTATGTTTTGACATAGGGCACACTGACCAATTGAAGGAAATCACAAAAAAATTACCAGAGGCATTTCAGCGTATAGATGTACTGATCAACAATGCCGGAGGTGCCCATGGGTTAGATGAATTGGATCATTCATCCATCTCGGATATTGATCAAATGATAGACGTCAATGTTAAGGGCCTGCTTTATATTACCAGGATGGTCATACCCTGTCTAATGAGAAGCAACGGTGGTCACGTGGTTAATATCAGTTCTGTAGCGGGTAAGCAGCCCTATGGGAAAGGCGTGGCTTATTGCGCGTCAAAGGCGGCAGTGGAGGCTATAAGTGAAAGCTTGCGGCAGGAGTTGGTACCAAGAGGTATTAAGGTAACCAATATTGCTCCGGGTGCTGTTAATACCAATTTTTCAACGACCAGATTTAAAGGAGATACGGAGCGGGCAGCCAGGGTCTATCAGGGCTTTTCTCCTTTAGTGGCCGAAGATATTGCAGAAACTGTGCTTTTTTGCCTCAACAGGCCTTCCCGGGTTCAGATATCTGATATGACCATACTGGCTTCGGCACAAAGTACTGCTACCACTATACACAGAGCCGACCTATGACGCACAATCACATAAATCATATTATAAGTTTGCTGGAGGGAAACTGGAAAGGCGAAGGCCGGGGTATGTTTCCCACCATCCCTGACTTTGTATATAAAGAGGAGATCATCTTCAGGGGCGACCCTGTGAGGATGCTTACCCACTTTGAGCAAAAAACATGGGTCAGGAGTGAGGGGGAGCGTGCTTTCAGGGCCGGCCACTGGGAGTCAGGCTTTCTCTACTTTGATGCAGAGCTCAATGGGTTTCTTAACAGCGCCCAAAACAGTGGAAGGTGTGAACTGCTAAAGCTGGAAAGCGTGCAGGAGAGCAAGGAAGGCCATGAGCTGCTTTTTGAATCGCAGCAGATTATCAACGACCTTAGAATGATGCAATCTGCCAGAGTCTGGCGACTTAATGATGTTGACAAAACTTTTGACTACGACATGAAAATGTCTACCGGGAAAGTGCAGCAGATCACTTTGCACTTGCAGGCCAGACTAAAGAAGGAGGTATAAGTCGGACTAATAATGCGAAACTTCTTTTAAAGCCCGGGCTTTGGTTTGCTCCAGGTGACTGACTAATGGCATCAAAAATTATGATGTGGCTTGATGTCGGGAAAGTATGTGTTATTACGGAGAAAAGCGCCTGCTTTGTGGAGGAGAAGTGGCTAAATACCACCCGGAAATCCCGGGTGGCTTAGTATTAAATTGTAAAATAATTTGAGGTAGTTTACCTTATCATATGCGTATACCTGTCTTTGTTTTCAACAATTACCCAAATGTTGATAAGAAAGAGGACGAGGCCAATCACAACACCTGCAGGATCGTGGGTGAGGTGGTGAACAACGATACCCACCATAATCGGGAAAATAACAATGGCACCCAGGGCCCTTGTTTTTGGTATGGCTATTAAAACCCCTCCGACTATTTCGCCAAGGGCGACTAATGGCATTAACCATTTTATAGTCATAAATGCACCGAATATCTTCATGGTTTCCTCCGGCATGTCTTCCGGCATAGGCATGTAATTAAAGAATTTGTTTAAGCCAGAGTTGACCATCATCAGCCCAAAGAGGATGGTAAGGACTAGTAAAATTTTGTTCTTCATTGTTTTGCTGTTGGTTTAAAATATTTTCCTAATGAAGAGTTTGAACGTATTTTCTATTGAAAAGTTGGTGGTGCTCACGTCAATGGGAAAGCTGAACAGGAAAATGTAGAAGTTCTGAATTGAATATGACGAAAAGCTACCTTCTGGCAAGTAAAACTTAAACCATGTGGTAGCTATATTCGACAGTAAGCAGTTTGGGGTGCTTACCACGGCTCTTGTTTAAACGACTTTTCAGATAAATCAGACAGCAATCAAACTGAAGTTGCCGGTTCCGGTTTTAGTTTGTTATTGATGAATATTATAAACTCATCTAATTCGGTTTGTTCAATCATATGTACGGGAATCCTTAGTTTCTTCGGTTTTGAGTCCTCTTTATAATGTAAAATTACCTTCTTAGGACTGGCGGCCTCGATACTGGTAATATCTTTGAACTTAATAAACCGGGTAGAGGCAAGTGCCCCTATTTTTATTTCCAAATGATCATTTTCAATTTTAATGATATCTTTATCTTTTTGATAATAAGTCATTCCCAGGAAAAGTGCCGCCAATGCAAGTAACTCAATTCTGCCGGTAAATATCAGTAATGCAGCAGCTACTAATAAGATGTACCCAAGGGTGGTTTGTTTTTTTGTAAACGCTTTACTGGTTTTGATTGATTTCATATAGTTTTTAGTTTCCAGGCCTGACATAAGAAGGTCGTCAGGATATGAGATTTTTAGTTAAAATTCCTTATGTCGTGGTTTTGTACTGCTTTAGGCATCGTTTTGCAAAAACTCATCCTTTTTCAATTTGTCTAATACTTTACGGGCACCCATGGCTCCAATTAAACCTATGGGGACGAGAAGACCCGAGGAAATTAAGAAAACCATGGCCCCCGGTCTGGTCTTACCTGTTTTAATTAACATCAACCCGATAATGTTAAACACGACTACTATTCCGAAAAAGTACGGAATAAATGGGTATTCAGGCTCTATGGAGGTGATCAAGGCTAGTATACAATGGATAGCAAACCCTAAAATCATTTGAGTGTTAATCATAAATAGTGCTGTTAAACGTGTTAATCTAAACTGTTTTGAATATGGGGCGGCAATAATAGGAAAGCTTAGCTGCCTGTGATTGTATATTTTTAACACTTTAATAATAGTAATATGAAATAGCGATGAAAGTTGCCTCAATGCACCCTCCCTTATGTCGTGTTCACCATTACAAAAAGTGGATAAAATGGTGGAACTTAGTGTAACCAAAGCAGGTGTAAATAGCCAACCTAAAAAAGAAGAAAATGAATCCGAAAAAGATCTGGGCAAATTTGGCCGTGAGTAATGTTGAAAGGACCTGGGAATTTTACCTGAAATTGGGGTTTAAGCCCAACTGTCCCCCTTCTACCAAAGAGCTGGCAAGTTTTGTGGTAGGAGATGATGACTTTGTAATCCATTTTTTTGAAAGCGAACACCTTAAATCCAACCTGGAAGGGGAATTGGCAGACCTGAGCAAAGGAAATGAGATCGTTTTTACACTTTCAGCCCAAAGCAAGGATGAAGTAGACAAGTGGGTAGAAGAAGTGCAAAAAGCAGGAGGCACTGTGCTGTACGACCCCAAAAAAGACAAGAAGGCATATTACGATGAAAATGGCTACTATGTTTTTGTCTTTGCTGACCCGGATGGGCATAAATTTAATGTGTTTTTTAATGCAGGTAAGGGGTAGCTGTTTGTGAGAGGGGTAAAGTATCTAGCTTGAAGATCTTTAGTGCTGTTATATTAATAAAAGCTCGCTTTGTCTTAGTTGTTTAGTCATTTAACTACTGGCTGAATTGAATAAATATGTTCTGGAGACATATTTAATTTTTCAATATTTTCCACTCTCCCCTTGTGCCACCAACTCGCTCAATTTTCCCTTCTTCTTTCAGCTTCTCAAGGTGATATTTCACTCCGTCTTCAGGTATTTCACCCAATATCTCAGCCAGTTTTTTTCTGCTCATTGCAGGGTGCTCACTGAGAAGTTTAAGAATTTTATCCGAAATGATTTGGGTAGTGATTTGGGTAGTGATTCGGGTAGTGATTTGGGTAGTTACATTTTTCTTCAGCGGGATAATTGCTTTGAAAATATCACCTTCAATAAACTATGGATTAGTCTCAGGTGTATAAATGCTATAATATCTGAAAGTATTTCGAACCCCGGAGCCTAGCTCATCCACCCGACCTATTTCTTTGAAAAACTTCGCAATTATCGGATTCTTGGGATAGGGAGAAAAATTTAAAGGATCTATTACACCATTGTCATGAGGTCGGTTCCAGTTTTCCGTGGATATCCGGTCTTTTTCGATGATGAGTTTAGCAGGAAAGGCATTGGTGTACTCACGGTGGATTAGCAGGTTACCTATTACTTCACGGAAAATCCTATCGCGTACGCTGATACGCTGTTCGCCTTCCTGATAAAATTTGTCAGGTAAGTGCTTTCGTACAAAAGCCATAAGTCGATCATAGCTTTCAATGAGGTTAGTGCGGATGTCGTCTCGGTCGTCATATCGATCCATGTTTTCTACCCGCAAGATGGAGTCTGTTTTATGGTGTGGTAATACACTTTGTATAACTTCATCTTCTCCCAGCAGTAATACAGCAGCTAATGTATAGCCGTTTTTCCCGGTTTGATGGTCATGCTTATACAAACCGGCAGATCGTAACAGTTCTTCGTCCGTCATATCTAACCAGGGATGATCTGATCGTTGATTTTTGGCTAGTGTACGTACTCGGATGAATAATTCACCTTTGAAGTCTGATAATTTGATATAAGGATAAATCCGGTTTTCGGAATATGTAGTTTGTTTTCTGAGGTAGAGTTGCGTGACTTGTTCAGTTTGTCGACTAATATCAAAATCTCCGTCTTCATTCCGATCAAAGATTTTCCCATTAGTGCTATGTACCTGAGAGCTTTCTGGCACATACACATGGATTACTTTTTTGCCTTTATAATCAATCACTTGTGTTGACAGGTAGAATGGTGGGTTAAGCTTTTGAGGGTTGTTGGCATTTGTAACAATGTTGTTGAGAATGTTTTGTATACAGTTTTCCATGACACCTTCTACCGTTCCGTCATTTTTTACACCTAGTAGCAAGTGACCACCCCTTCGGTTAAGAAATGCACAAATGGATTCAAAGGCATCTTTGTTTAACTCAAACAGAGAAGTTTTAAATTCGTATTCAATGCCTTCACCTTTTTGCAGAATTTCTTTTAGCTTATCAGCAGTCATAACAAGTTCTCACAAATCTGAGATGTCTGTAGTTTTGTTTTTATTCAGGCTAGTAAATTAACAACAAATTTTTCGTTTGCCTTTTTGTTTTTGATCTATTAAGCACAGTTCTACTTCCTCACTTTTCCAAAAACCGCCCAAAATCCTGCACCTGTTTGCAGCACACCTGCTCCATTACCTGCTGTAGTTGTGTTTTGAGCAAGGAAATGGCGTGATCACCGCCCTTGCTGCCCAAAGCAGCCACGCTATACATAAAGGTTCTGCCCAGAAAGGCAAATGAAGCGCCTGTAGCCAGTGTACGGGCAATATCAGGGCCGGAACGAACACCGCTGTCCATCATCACCTTGATCTGGTCGCCGTATTTTTCTGCGATGGTTTTAAGCGGTTTGATGGTTGATTGCCCGGCATCCAGTTGGCGGCCACCGTGGTTGGATACAATGATACCGTCCAGTCCCAGTTTAATGGCTTGCTCAGTGTCTTCTTCGCAGGCCACGCCTTTCAATACGATCTTGCCCTTCCACATATCACGTATAGGAGCAATTTTTTCTTCATTTAGCCTGCCTGAAAAGGTGTCGTTCATAAACTTGCCGAGCTGTTTCAGGTCGAGGCCTTTGGGCATGTAAGGCCTCAGTGTTTCAAAGTTGGGCTGTCCGTTGATCAGTGTACGTAGCGCCCATTCCGGTTTGCCCATAATCTGGAGTATATTGGATAGCGTCATTTTAGGAGGCATAGCCAGTCCGTTGCGGATATCCCTGGGGCGGAAGCCAAAAGTGGGCACATCGCAAAGCAGTACCAGCACCGGACATCCGGCAGCTTCAGCCCTGCGGATCATATCATCACGGAGCCTGTTTTCGGCTGGGTGGTACAACTGAAACCAGGCCTTGCCCTCCGTTAGCTCACTGGCGCGCTCTATGCTCATGGTGGTAACCGTGCTGAGCACGAAGGGAATATTATGCTCATGGGCTGCTTTTGCCAAAATTTCCGGGGCTTTGGGCCACATCAGCCCCTGCAATCCCACGGGCGCAATCCCAAAGGGAGCATCATAAGTATGGCCAAACAGCTCTGTCTTCATTTCGGACATGGTATGTTTGGAAAGGTACCTGGGGATAAGCTGTACCTCCCTGATCTCCCTCGTATTCCGGTCAAGGTTTACATCCTCATTGCAACCTCCATCGAGGTATTCAAAAGCAAATCGGGGGATTTTCCTGCGTGCCCTGTTCCTCAGGTCGTCAATGGCAGGGTATCTTGTGTCAAAGCTCATAATTCAAATATTTTTTCCATGAGTACCCATTTTTCACCTCCTTTCGCAAAAGGAAGCCGTTGCTGGTACTGTTCCATCAGCGTCTCCCACTCCTGTACCTTAGGGTTGTCGGCGTCCAGTTTTTGTTTATTTTCAAAAGTGAAAGAACCATCTACTTCCATGATCATAAAAAGCCGCGTGTGGACCTGAAAAATTTCCATTTGCCGAATTCCCGAATCACGGATACTGCTGATCACTTCCGGCCATACCTGCTGATGATGTTCAACGTATCCCGCAATCAGTTCAGGGTCATTTTTCAGGTCAAGTGTGAGGCAGTAGCGTTTCATGCCTGAGTGGGTTTAATGGTTACTCTTTTTCCATAGAGGGCAATTACGGCAAAACATATAGCTGGCAGTATGAAAGAAAAGTTTACTTCCGGAACCCCTAAAATCCTGATGTCTGCATATCCGGCCCCACCAAGGTCAAGCACGGTGCCCTGCAAGGTAGGCATTAATGCCCCACCTACAATGGCCATAACCAAACCTGCAGCACCGATCTTTGATTCATCTTCGGTGAGCCCATCCAGCGCAATTCCGTAAATGGTTGGGAACATCAGCGACATGCAAAATGAAACAGCTACCAGGCAATACAGCCCCGCTATACCCGTGAGGAATATGGTTCCCAATGACAAAGCCAGAGCTATTAAAGAAAAAGCCGTTAACAATTTACCGGAGTTGATATATTTCATCAGAAATGTACAGAAAAAGCGGCCGAGGAAAAAGCAAATAAAAGCAATAAACTGGTAGTTGCCTGCTTCCTCGTTACTAATGCCGATGGTTTCGGAATAATGGTAAATGTATGTCCAGCACATAATCTGTGCACCCACATAAAAAGCCTGTGAGATCACGCCCTCCACATATTTTGGTTTCTTTACCAGTGCTTTAATGGTTTTCCAGGGGCTTTGGTGAAGGTCTTCCGATTTTACCTGCGGCATTTTGCTCACTACGATCAAAACCAGGATCAGGATTAACCCCAGACCCAGGGCCACGTAGGGAGTACGGATCACCATCAGGTCAGCCGTGGTAATCGCAGCTTTTGCGGAATCTGACAAATTTGAAAAATCTACATCATCTGATTGAAGTTTTTTCAATACCAGTTGTTGCGCCACCAGCAAGCCTCCGAGCAAACCCACCGGATTGAAAGATTGTGCCAGGTTCAGCCGTTGTGTGGCGGTGGCTTTATCGCCCATGGCAAGGATGTATGGGTTCGCTGTGGTTTCCAGAAAAGCCAGCCCGAAAGTAAGTATGTAGAGTCCGGCCAGAAAGAAGGCAAACTGCTCTGCAACGGCTGCCGGGTAAAATAGCAGAGCACCTGTAGCATACAGGCTCAGCCCTATGATGACCCCCTTTTTATACGTATACTTTTGTATAAACAAGGCGGCTGGCAGAGCCATAGTGAAGTAGCCGCCATAAAAAGCCAGTTGCACGAGGGAAGCCTGGAGGTTGTCCAGCTCCAGCACCTTTTTAAAGGCTGTCACCATAGGGTCTGTCACTGCATTGGCAAAACCCCAGAGGGCAAAGAGTGAGGTGATAAGAATAAAAGGCAACAGTACCTTTTTCGAAACTACAGGTGGTTTATTCATGGTTCATAGGTTTACGTTATTGCACGGTCGAGGTGAACATAGCCGCCGTCCACCACCATCCATTGTCCGGTAGTATGAGCGCTGCGTTCGGAAAGCAGGAATACGGCCATTGCCGCAATCTCCTCCGAGGTGGTCATCCTCTGCCCTAAAGGTATTTTGGCCGTTATCTTATCAAGTTTGGCCTCCGGATCTTCAAAAGTACTGATCCAGCTTTGGTATAATGGTGTCATTACTTCTGCCGGTACAATGGCATTTACGCGTATGCCGAAGGGAGCCAGCTCTACAGCCCACTCCCGGGTCAGCGCCAGTTGAGCGCCCTTGCTCGCAGCATAACCCGAAGTGCCTCCCTGGCCGGTAAGTGCTGTTTTGGAGCTTATGTTTATGATCGATCCTTTAGTGGTTTTCAAATGGTCAACCGCATAATGTACAAGGTCGTAATAATGTGATAGGTTGGTCATTAACGATTGCCTGAATTTTTCAGGGCTGCCTTGGATCAATCCTATGCCATCATTTGCCCCTGCATTGTTCACAATTCCGTCAATTTTACCATAAGTTGCAACCGTTTCATCTACTATCTGCTTGCAAACATCCTCTTGCCCCAACTCCTGATTGATTACCATACATTGGCCTCCATCGGAAATAATTTGCTGCTTTACCTTTTCTGCAGCATCGGCTGACCGCCCGACGATAACTGGAATGGCACCTTCCTTGGCAAGCTCCAAAACAATGGCTTCACCAATACCCTTGGCACCTCCCGTTACAATAAATACTTTATCTTTCAATTTTAAATCCATAATCAAATCAGGTTATAAAATTTTGTAGCAGTCTTTCCCATGATCCATCCCTGCTCCTCCAGGCTAAGCGAAGAGATGGACGATTGCAGTGCACTGATGATGTGGTCATAGTTGCCGGCCACCAGGCACACCGGCCAGTCAGAACCATACATGAGCCGCTGTGGGCCAAAATGTTGAAGACAAAAATCAATATAGATGGTAAAGTCTTTCTCAGTCCAGTGTTGCCAGTCAGCTTCTGTAGCCATGCCGGATAGCTTTACGTGTACATGATCATACTCACTGAGTATTTTCATATACTTTGCCCAATGGTCGAAGGACTGCTTCTTAATATCAGGTTTGCTGATATGGTCGATCACCAAAGGCATGGCAGGCAGGCTCCTGACCAATTCCAGGACGTCATCAAGCTGGGTTTCGTTGGTCAGTATGTCGTAAGTCAGCCCATGCTTTCCAACGCTTTTAACGCCCTCAACGAAACTATTAGAAGTCATAAATCCTTTTGGTTCAGCCTGGAGGATGTGCCTGACACCTTTAAAATGTTTATTTGCTTTGAAATAAGCTAACTGCTCATTAAGGTCATGTTCCTGCAGATCCAGCCAGCCAACCACACCCTTGATCCAATCGTTGTCAGCAGCCAACTCCAGCAGAAACAGGGTCTCATTTTCTGATTGGTCTGCCTGCACGGCCACACACCCGTCAAAGGCATGCTTGTCGAGCAGCGGTTTGAGGTCCGCAGGCATAAAGTCCCTGCGGATCACCTGCATGTCGTCCGTGATCCAGCCCTCTTTTACCGGGTGGTATTGCCAGAAATGCTGGTGAGCGTCTATTCTCATGACTGCCAGTCGATTACTTCCTGCCTTGAACTTCCTAACCCATCAATACCCAGCTCTACCACATCACCCGCTTTCAGGTACACCGGTGGTTTGAACCCAAGCCCAACACCTTCCGGTGTGCCGGTAGAAATAATATCACCTGGCATCAGGCTCATAAACTGCGACAGGTAAGCAATCACTTCCTGTACATTGAAAATGAAATCATTGGTATTTCCATTCTGTACTTTTTTCCCGTTCAGTGTCAGCCACAGGTTCAGGTTGTTCGGGTTGGCCACTTCGTCTTTGGTAACCAGATACGGGCCCAGCGGAGCGAATGTGTCGCAGCTTTTACCTTTTACCCATTGGCCGCCACGCTCAAGCTGGAACTCGCGCTCGCTGACGTCGTTGTGCAATACATAGCCGGCCACGTAGTCCAATGCGTCTTCTTTGCTTATATAGTTGGCCCGCTTGCCGATCACCACGGCCAGCTCTACTTCCCAGTCTGTTTTTTTACTGTTTTTAGGGATGACGATATTGTCGTTTGGCCCAACAATGGATGACGATGCTTTGAAAAACACTACCGGCTCTTTAGGTACGTCCATGCCGCTCTCAGCAGCGTGTTTTTGATAATTGAGCCCGATACAAATAATCTTGCCCGGACGTTTTACCGGGGCGCCGAGCCTTACCTCGTCGCTTACCCTGGGAGCAGTGGCCGGATCGAATTTTTCCTGAAGAGTAGCAATGCCTCCTTCGGTAAAAAAGTCTTCATCATAATCTCTTACAATCCCGCTTACATCGTATCGCACACCTTCATATTCCACACCTGGTTTTTCAGAGCCAGCCTCTCCAAATCTTATTAATTTCATTTTTTATGTTCTTCTAAAATTTAGTATCAATTAGCATATCGTTTAGGTTTGACAGGTTTTGAAGTCTTGTCAGAACTATGTCCTAAGTATTCAAAGTCACGAAGCCCCCGTCAATGGCAAAATCACTGCCCGTAATGAAGGCAGCTTCATCAGAGCATAGATAAAGCACCAGTGAGCCTATTTCATCAGGCCTTCCCATACGGCCGATCGGCTGGGTTTTAGACAAGGCTTCGAACATCTCCTTTTCATTTCCGGGATAGTTTTTGGACAAGAATCCATCTACAAACGGCGTATGCACGCGGCCGGGAGAGATGCTGTTGCAGCGAATGCCATAGCTCAGGCAGTCTTTGGCTACCGAAAGTGTCATGGCATGTACGGCACCTTTGCTGGTAGAATATGCAAACCGGTCAGAGATCCCCACATGGGCAGCTACCGAAGACAGGTTGACGATAGCACCACCTCCTGATTTCATAGCTTCCACGCCGGCTTTCAGGGTGTTGAAAACACCTTTGATGTTTACCTCATAGATCCTGTCAAAATCTTCCGCCGAGGTATTCAATACATTGCCTACATGGGCAATGCCCGCATTATTGATGAGTATGTCTAATCCTGCTCCATCCAGTGCTTTATGGAATACAGCCTGTACGTCTGTGGCATCAGCTACATTGCATTTCCAGCTACTGGCCTTACCGTTTTCGGCTTCAATTTCCTTCACTACTTTTTCAGCAGCAGCTTCATCAATATCCATGATGTGAGCTTCCGCGCCATGGGCAGCTAAAATAATGGCTATGGCCCTGCCTATACCGCTCCCGCCACCGGTAATGATGGCTTTCTTTCCAGTTAGATCAAATGTTTTTTTCATGCCTTATTGCTTTCTTATCAATTAAAGTGTCGTGCTTAAAGAGACACCCCTCTTTTCCAGGGTATAAAATCGTTTTGTTCCAATGCCATGGCCTTTGTTTCTTCTCCACTGGCTACAGCAATAATTTTTTCCAATAGTTCCTCACCTACCTCTTCGATCGATTTAGCACCGGAAATGATTTCACCGGCATTCACGTCTATCAGATCACTCAGTTTCTCACTCAAAGTGTTGTTGGTTGATATTTTTATTACGGGAGTGATCGGGTTCCCCGTAGGGGTGCCGAGGCCGGTGGTGAAAAGAATGATATTAGCTCCTGAGCCTGCCAGGCCTGTAGTCGATTCCACATCGTTGCCGGGAGTGCATAAAAGGTTAAGGCCTGCCCTGGTTACAGGCTCGGTGTAATCCAGAATATCACTGACCGGTGCTTTTCCTCCTTTTTTTGCCGCTCCTGCTGATTTTATAGCATCGGTGATCAGGCCATCTTTAATGTTGCCGGGTGAGGGGTTCATGTCAAAGCCGGAGCCAACCGATCTGGCCTGGGCCTCATAGGCGCGTTGGATAGTCACAAACTTTTCGGCGAGTGCTGTTGAAGTACAGCGGTCAACAATGTTTTGCTCAACACCATTTAGCTCAGGGAACTCGCTCAGGATGGTAGAGCCGCCCAATGCCGCTATAAGGTCAGAAGCATGTCCTACAGCCGGGTTGGCCGATATACCGGAAAAACCATCGGAGCCCCCGCATTCCAGCCCTACCACCAGCTTATCTAAAGAGGCTGGCTGACGGGTGATGCTGTTTGCTTCCTTCAAGGCTTCCAGAGTCTGGTCAATGGCTTCTGAGATCAGTGCTTCTTCGGAAGGCATTTTTTGTTGCTCGAAATAAAGCACAGGTTTTTGAGTGTTCGGGTACAGCTCTTTTTGGATTTCCTGAAACCAACTGATTTGTGCATGCTGGCAGCCCAGGCTGAGCACCGTTGCGCCTGCTACATTGGGATGGTTTACATAGCCTGCCAGTAACCTGAGCAACGCTTCTGAATCTTGCCGTGTGCCACCGCAGCCACCCTGATGGTAAAGAAATTTGATGCCGTCTATATTCTCAAATACCCGCGACTTTGCAGAGGTGGGTTGCTGAACAGCCAGTGACAATTTTTCGCTGACCAGTGCTTCATATTTGTTAGGGCGGTAGTAGCCCAAGGCCTTGATCAATGCTTCTTCGATAACTTTCAGGTTTCGGTTCTCACAAAAAACCAAAGGGACAAAAAGCCAGTAGTTGGCGGTGCCTACTTTGCCATCAGGCCTGTGATAGCCGTTAAAGGTCCTGCTTTTCCACTTGGCTACATCAGGCTGTTCCCATGTATAGGCGCTCCTGTTATCTACAGTGATCGGATCGGCGAAATGCGTAATGTTATTGGTCGTAAGCAGGTCACCGGCCTTAAGATCTGTATTGGCCTTTCCGACGGGTACGCCATACATAATCACTTTTTCTCCTTTATGAAGGTCAAGGGTCAGGAATTTATGCTTTTGAGGGACGGGGGCAGAGAGTACTATTTTCCTGTCCCCGAAAGACACTTCCCCCGGAGGCAGGTCTATCAATGCCACCAGCACATTGTCTTTATTGTCAACCTGTATGAATTGCGTTTTTTCCATATACTTAAATGTTCAATCGTGAGGTTTGCAGGGATTACATATTTAATATATTGGAGGGGGCATAGTCAATTTATTAATGGTTTAGTTGTTGCGCACAGGTGTGCGCAGTATCTTTAGTCATGGGTAAATATGTGACCATTACTGAAATAGCCCGTCAACTCAACGTATCGCACTCCACGGTTTCCAGGGCATTGAATGGCCATGGGCGCATTAGTGAAAAGATGCGTAGTCAGGTTGTGGAGCTGGCGGAGCGGCTGGGGTACCAGTCCAACTCCACGGCGCACCGGCTCAGCAAAGGTGAGAGCGGGATTATCGGCGTCATTGTGCCTGACCTGTCGATTCATTTTTTTACCAAAGTAATAGCAGGTATACAAGCAGTGTTGCAGCAGGCCGGATATGAAATTATGCTGTTCAATACGGCAGAAAGCATGGAGCAGGAGGTCAGGGCTATAGAGCAATGCCTTAAATACAGGGTTGATGGTGTTCTGGCCGCCATTTCCATGAAAACTAATGCATTCACACATTTTCAGAAGCTGTTGAGGTATGAAATGCCGCTTGTTTTCTTTGATAGGGTGGCCAACTTCCTGCCTGTGCCCAAAGTGGTCACCAATGACTATCAGGCTGCCAGCAAGGCGACACGCTACCTGATCAGTTCAGGCTGCCGGTGTATCGCCCATATTACTGCCAGCATAAACCTCAACAACAGCAACAACCGGCTTTACGGGTATATGGATGCGCTCAAAGAGGCTGGTATGCCGGTAAAAGAAGCTCTGATCCACTATTATGAGTTTGACCGGGAGTCGATCGGGCAATTTCTTGAAAAGGCCCTGAAGCAACATCCCGGACTTGACGGGTTATTTGTTTTTAATGATTACGTAGCCAACTATACTGTGAATGTGCTGCAAAAGCTGGGCAAACAGATTCCCACCGACATTTCCGTGATTGGCTTTTCAGACGAACCTGTAGCCACTTATATGACGCCCCAGCTCTCAACTGTGCAGCATGGAGGAGAAAAAATGGGAGGATTGGCAGCTCAAAAACTCATTTCAATCATCAAGAAAAATGAACCTGTGGATGGTGAGAAGATATTGATTAATCCTGAATTGGTGTTGAGAGGCACCACGAGATAGATACAGCCCAGGGAAACCAGGACTGACGAAAAAACAATGGTAAATATGACCTGGCTCATGTTTTTTTAATGTTGCAGAGCGCATCTTTGTGGAGAATAGAAATTTCAGCATTACAGTGAAGCGGTTAAAACAAGGCATTCTTTGGCTAACGATATTCGGATCGTTACTTTATTCCCTTGCGCTGCCCATTATTTGGGTCGACTACGAGGTCAATAAAGATTTTATAGCCAAAGTGCTTTGCATTAACAGGGATAAGCCTGAGCTAAAGTGTAACGGAAAGTGTTATCTGGCCAAAAAATTAAAAAAAGCGAAAAAACAACAGGAGGATCAAAATGCCGAGTTGCAGCAGGTGTCCTTTACTTTGGCCGTTACAGCGTTGACCACATTTGCGTTTAGCAGCTTTATTGAAGAACCGCTGAAGCATTACGGAGAGGTGAATAATTTATATCACTTTCACTTCTTTGCCAGCATTTTCCACCCGCCTATAAGTTAGTTTCCTATATCAGTTTTCCACAAAATCGGACTGGTTTTTAAAGCCTTAACGGGAGAACTATGTCTGGCACACCAGCGAATAAAATTATTTGAAATACATAAAAATGGACACGTATGCATGGCCACGCTTCAACAGCATCGGTAATAACCTGCTGCCCCTAAGCGTCGGATCTTGACCATTCCAGGCCAGTCATGCCGGAACGGGTATGCGTGACCTTTAAAAATAAAACTGAATTGACATGAAACTACTTTTTAAACAACTATATCTTATCGCATTTACCATAGCATTATTTTCGGCCTGCTCAGAAGATGACGATCCGAAAATAACGGCTGATACTTCCGGTCTTGAACTGCTGCACGAACAGGTGGTGGCGGATGCCGATCTTGTAATTGAGGTCTACAGTCCTGAAGCGCCATTTTCAGGCTATAATGAGTTGTACTTTTTACTAAAAAAAGCATCTGACGATGCCCTTATTGAGAGTGCTTCCCTTACCATGACTCCTATGATGGCTATGACCGAACATTCCCATAGTGCACCCACTATACAGCCCGCCGAAAGCGATCAGCGTGAGGGGTTCAGAAAGGGAGCAGTTATTTTCACCATGCCGAGTGGGGATATGGGAAAATGGACACTGAGCGTAAAAGTATCAGGGTTGGATAGCGGAAACGAAGTGGCCTTTGATTTTGAAGTGCCTGTGATTTCGAAAGAGGCTTCTTACCAGGCCCAGGATACCAAATACAAGACTGTCGTGAGAAAAGTGATCAATGATGAAAAGTACTTCTTCGCCTATCATTTGCCGGAAGGAAAACCAGCTATTGGTGCCAATGATTTTGAAGTTTATGCATACAAGCAATTGGATATGATGACTTATGAGGCTGTTGATGGCCTTACAATGGGCATTGAGCCGGAAATGCCAAGTATGGGCCATGGCTCTCCCAATAATGTGGATCCGGTAAGTAAAGGTAATGGGCGCTATGCCGGAAGTGTAAATTTCAGTATGAGTGGTGACTGGGCCATATGGCTTACCGTAGAGCAGGAAAGCGAAGTGGTACTGACAGATGTGGCCTTCTACCTGGAGTTTTAAATGTAAGATCCACCCTCACCCCGGTTATGGTTTATCAGGGCCGGGGTGAGCTGTAAACATCTACACTTATGAGACGCTTATATATAATTTTTATCACATTGATAAACGCCTTTGGCGCAATGGCACAGGCTCCTGCCCCGGAGCAGGGTTACCTGGAAACGCTGCAGCTCGAAGAGATCCGGATCTATGTGGGAAAGGATACTACCGGTGAGCATGCCATTCACGACCAGCAATTTACGGCTGTGGAGCAAGTCATGGAGAGAAACAGTGCTATCAACCTCGTTCGCAGAGGAAACTTTGCTATGGAGCCCATGATCAACGGCATGTCAGGAGGCCAGATTAACCTGACGATAGATGGTATGAAGCTATTCAGCGCCTGCACCGACCGGATGGACCCGGTAAGTGCTTATGTGGAAACCGTAAACATGGATAAACTGGAGGTGGCTACAGGAGCCGACGGTGGCAGGCATGGTGCTACAGTTGGCGGATCTATCAACCTGAGGCTTAAACAACCTGAAATGCGAATGAATAAGTCGCTGAAAGGCTCAGCCGGAGTAAACTATCAAAGTATTTCGCAAGGCTACAATGCCTTCTATAATTTGGACTATAGCCACAATAACCTGGGCTTGCGATATTCGGGGGTTTACCGGAACCATGGCATTTATAAAGATGGCCATGGCCGGGAGGTTATGTTCTCCCAATATGAAAAAATGAACCATGCTCTGAACGGGCAATACCAGCTTTCTGATGATAGAAAGCTCATTTTTAGCTTCATATGGGATGATGCCTGGGACATCGGTTACCCTGCCCTGCCTATGGATGTAGCCTTTGCCAGGGCGCGTATTTATAAAGCAGGCTATGTGTGGAGCCGGTTATCAGAACATTGGAAATCGCTGGAAATAACAGCATACGGCAATAACATTACCCATGAGATGGACGACTCGCAGCGTGATGTGGTTATCCGTATGGATATGCCCGGCTGGAGCAATACTTATGGTCTGAACATGGACACGGATTGGAAACTAGGCTCTCATTTTATAACTGCCAGGGCAGAGTTTTTTCGCAACGATGTAAGGGCAGAGATGACCATGTATCCGGCTGAGGGTGTTTCTATGTTTATGCTCACCTGGCCTGATGCGGTAAGAACGGCAGGCGGGATATTCTTTCAGGATCGCATTCCCATAGGGCAGTCGGTGTGGAGTAATTCCCTTCGGATGGATGTGGCACACAATGAGATCAAAAGCCAGACAGGGATGGCTCAACTGGAGGTGTTGGATTATGAATATGATGGGGCGGATACAAGGCAAGCCTTAAATTTTAGCAGTACCCTTATGGTGCCTGTAGGGCAGTACTGGCAGGCAGAGTTTACAGGCGCTTTTGCTGAACGTTTTCCTACAGTAACGGAGCAGTTTGGCTTCTTCCTTTTCAACAGTCAGGATGGGTTTGATTACGTAGGTGACCCGACACTGGCTAATGAAAAAGCATGGCAGTTTACCTCAGGGGTATACCTTGAAAAGGGGGCGTTCCGGATCAATATGAAGGCTTTTGGTTATTATTTTAAGGATTACATATTAGGGCGAATTGATGAAGACCTTGATGCCATGACCCTGGGAGCGAGAGGGGTAAAAGTTTATGAAAATCAGGATAATGTATGGATGGCCGGTCTGAATTCGGACTGGAGTGTGGCGGTGACAGACCATATCAGCTATCATGGCGTGGCTGAGTATACTGTGGGAGAATTGGAAGGAGGCGCCAAACTACCTATGACAGTGCCTTTGGCTATGACCCATACACTGAACTATAAAAACAGGAATTTTGGGGCAGAAGTGGACTATGAATTTGTGG
This sequence comes from Fulvivirga kasyanovii, assembly GCF_009711405.1. GTDB lineage: Bacteria > Bacteroidota > Bacteroidia > Cytophagales > Cyclobacteriaceae > Fulvivirga > Fulvivirga kasyanovii. Next base: position 25,416 of record NZ_SMLW01000618.1, read on the forward strand.
GAGGTCGTAATAAAGTGAATAAAATCTCCGGGGAAACACCCTCCGATGCCTACCATATCTTTAATGCAAAAGCTGCTTATCAGCAACCAGTAGGAAAGTATACCATCAAATGGCAGGCAGGAGTGGATAATATTTTTGATGTAGCATACAGGCACCCGCTTGACTGGGGTGGCATACTCAGGCCAGGCAGAAGTATTAATGTAGGGGTGAGCTGTCATTTTTAGATGCGTACACCAGGTGCAGGAGGTATGGTGGGTGAGGTTGTTGCCAATCAGCCTCACCCCATAACTCTGACATATGCTGTATAGTCTGCATGGAGGCATACCATATATATTCTCACCTGAAAAGGCGATACAAGGCCATTTCTGTACTTAAAACAGGCAAAAGCAATGGCTGTAAAATAAAAATATCTGCTCCCGGCAGATATTTTTTTGCTTAATAATTCTGATTATGCTTGTAAAAAATTAAATTGAGCGCTTTAGAGTATAACCCGCCCCTTCAATTAATACTCCGAAGCTTATTGATGGCATTTCACGGCCAATTCATTTACAGGTATAATCAAAATAAAAGAAGCATGAAAAAGGTATTATGTCTGCTGCTTGCCAGCTTTTTATTTCAGGTAGTGGGGCTTTCACAAGCCGGAACGCCTATAGTAGTTAAGCCGGATGCCGGGGCACCCATAATAAACAAACATATATACGGACATTTTGCAGAGCACCTGGGCAGGTGTATTTATGGTGGGTTTTATGTAGGGGACAGTAGCACCATACCCAATACTGCCGGTGTGAGAAACGATATTGTTAATGCACTCAAAGAACTGGAAATCCCAAATCTGAGATGGCCTGGAGGCTGTTTTGCAGATACCTATCATTGGAAAGATGGCATTGGCCCCAAAGAGGAACGACCGACTATTGTGAACCAATGGTGGGGAGGGGTAACGGAAGACAACAGTTTTGGGACCCACGATTTTCTGAATTTGTGCGAATTGCTGAATACGGAGCCTTACCTGGCAGGCAATGTTGGCAGCGGTACTGTACAGGAGCTGGCTGACTGGGTACAATATGTGAATTTTTCAGGGACAAGTCCAATGTCTGATTTACGTAAAGAAAACGGACGTGAAGAACCATGGAAGGTGAAGTACTGGGGTGTGGGCAATGAAGCCTGGGGCTGTGGAGGACACATGCGCGCAGAATACTATGCCGATGTATACCGGAAGTATGCTACTTTTATGTCGGGAGCAAATATTGAAGGAGGGTTGTATAAAGTAGCTTCAGGAGCCAGCAGTAATGACTATCACTGGACGGAAGTGATCATGAAAAATGTGCCGCATCATTTGCTGCAGGGAGTAGCACTGCACCACTATTCGGTCATAGACTGGAACAACAAGGGACCTGCGGTTGATTTTCAGGAGGAGCATTACTTCAAAATTATGCAGAAGGCCTGGGAAATGGAAGAGCTGGTCAGTAAGCATGTGGCTATTATGGACAAATACGACCCTGAAAAGAAAGTAGACCTTATAGTGGACGAATGGGGCGGCTGGTATGATGTGGAAGAAGGCACAAATCCCGGTTTTCTGTATCAGCAAAATACCATGCGTGATGCCATGCTTGCCGGTGTAACACTCAATATATTCAATAACCATGCTGACCGGGTAAAAATGGCGAATCTTGCACAAGCCGTCAATGTATTGCAGGCGGTAATCCTTACCGATGAGGAAAAAATGTTGCTTACCCCTACCTATCATGTAATGAAAATGTATAAGGTGCATCATGACGCCCAATTGCTTCCTGTTACATTTGATTCACCTGAGTATTCGCTCAAAGGAGAGTCGCTTCCAGCCATATCTGTGTCGGCATCAAGAGGTAAAAACGGACAGGTGCATATTTCACTTGTGAATATAGATGCTGCTAAAACCAATGCGGTGGAGATTGACCTCAACTCGCTTGGCATTAAAGAATTAACGGCGACGGCGTTGACCTCAGAAAAATTACAAGACCACAACACGTTTGATGACCCTGAAAAAATAAAGCCGGCCCCATTTAAAAACTTTAAAATGTCGAAAAAAGGGGTGATTAAGATTGAACTGCCTCCTTTCTCTGTGGTGATGCTGGAAGAGGTTAAATAACTGGTCATGAAAAAAGTATTATTTTGTTTTGGGTTCGTGTGGGCTATGTTATTTTCCCAGTGCCGGGAGCCGGAAAGGTCAATACAGGGCCGCGCTGCGGAACCTGGTGATGAACAACATTCAGGGTACCTTCTTCAGCCCGTTGATATAAGGCATGTAAAGCTGGAAGATGATTTCTGGCTGCCTGTTATTCAGAAAGTACAGGGTAAGACTATTGAATATGCAATAAACAAATGTAGGGAGGAAGGACGGTTCGATAACTTTCTGATAGCCGGAGGGAGAATGGATGGAGAGGTGAAAGGAGCTATGCCTTTTGATGATACGGATGTATATAAAATAATA
>NZ_SMLW01000231.1 GCF_009711405.1 Fulvivirga kasyanovii
CTTATAGTGGCAACTAACATGTAATTAGCGCAGGTTTACTAAACCTGCGCCACCTGATATGCCTTAGGGGTCATGCCTACCTCATTTTTAAAAGCTTTAATAAAGTGAGAAAGGTTTTCAAAACCGCATGAGAAGCATACTTCTGTGATATTGACACTTGGGGATTTCAATTGTGCCTGGGCCAGTTTGATCCGCTCTTTAAGGATGTACTGGGCTGGTGTTTCTCCCATGGCTTCCCTAAATTTTTTAAAGAAACTTGCCCTGCTCATACAAGCTTTGTCAGAAAGTTTACTCAGGTCAATTTTTGAGGTGAGGTTTTCTTTAATGTGTTTAATGGTGGCTGCCAGGGAGTTATGGTTCGACAGCAGATGATATGAACTCTCAAATACCAAACGGGCCTGAGTCTGCATAAGCCTTACCAGCATTTCCTTTAGGGTGAGTTCTACCATAATGTCTTTGGCCTTTCCCTGTTCGCTTTTAGTGATCCTTATGATGCGATTGATAGTATCTGCCAACTCCTTGTTATTGGTCAGGTGGAAGTAGGCCGGGTCTATGTTCCACTGGCCCCACGTAGGATTTTTGGGGTGGTATTCATTAAGTAAGTCAAAAGTCTTTTGGATGACTTCGTCAGATATTGTAAGTGCTATACATTGGGTGGGGTTGCCCCTTTTAGCTTCCGGAAAATCTATGTTCATGAGTTCTCCGGGAGGCAATATGACCGATTCGCCGGGCAGGTAGTCGAATGATTCATGGTCTGCCAGCTTCATGATCTTTTTGCCGGAGAGCATGCTGGTAAGTACGAAGTGGTCAAACATAAGGTTGACATTCTCTACACTCTGGTGGGTCTCAAAAAGGTTAAGCTCACACATTTCGAATGAATAAGAAGTCCTGTTCTCCACCAGGGTAAAAAGGGAGCGCTCTTCCCGTATAGGAAACCGGTCGATAAGGTACTTGTTCATAGGGTAAGGGTATCATTTAAATTTACATCTTTTCCTTAAAAAATCTAAGGGATAAGGCATGATTTACATCAGTTGTAGCAGAAATAGACGGAGGGAATATTCATTTGGACTGACAGCAAAGTTTTTGTCAAAGTTATCTCGCAACTTATTGATCTGAACCAAAAACTACAAGGAAATGGAAACAGCAACCCAAAAAAAGACATCAATTGAGAGGCCGGAATTCAAGCCTCATTACGATCATTTCATCGGAGGAAAATGGACAACGCCCAGCAACGGTGAATACTTTGACAACATCAGCCCAATTGACGGCCAGCCGTTTACACGAGCAGCCAGAGGAAATAAGGAAGACATCAATAAAGCGTTGGATGCCGCTCACCAGGCTTTCCCAAAATGGTCAAAAACTGCAGCAGCCGAGCGCAGCAGAGTGCTGCTCAAAATAGCCGATATTATGGAGGACAACCTGGAGTATCTTGCCAGGGTAGAAACAGTTGACAATGGAAAAGCATTGAGAGAGACCAGAGCGGCCGATATACCTTTATGTATTGATCACTTCAGGTACTTTGCCGGGGTGATCCGGGCAGATGAAAGCACAATATCCGAGCATGATGCCAACACCATCAGCATTAATTTGCAGGAGCCTTTGGGAGTCGTGGGACAGATCATCCCCTGGAATTTTCCATTGCTGATGGCTACCTGGAAAATTGCTCCGGCACTCGCTGCCGGCTGCTGTACGGTAGTAAAACCGGCAGAACAAACACCTACCAGCATTATGGTATTGATGGAACTGATCCAGGACGTGGTTCCTCCCGGGGTGCTTAACGTAGTGACCGGTTTTGGCCCTGAGGCGGGTAAACCTTTGGCCAATTCTCCTCGGATAGCCAAGGTGGCCTTTACCGGCGAAACCACTACCGGAAGGCTGATCATGCAGTATGCTTCTGAAAACCTGATCCCGGTAACCATGGAGTTGGGAGGCAAATCGCCAAACATCTTTATGCCAAGTATAGGTGAGGCGGATGATGAGTTCTTCGATAAGTGTGTGGAAGGTGCGGTGATGTTTGCGCTCAACCAGGGAGAGGTTTGTACATGTCCTTCACGTATCCTCGTGCATGAGTCTGTGTACGACCGGTTTATGGACAGGGTAGTGGAACGCACCAAATCTATAAAAATGGGCAACCCACTGGCTGAGGATACTATGATGGGAGCGCAGGCCTCCAATGATCAGTTTGAGAAGATCCTTTCTTATATGGACATCGGTAGGCAGGAAGGTGCCGAGGTACTCTGCGGTGGCGGACCTGCCAAACTCAACTCAGGCCTGGAGAATGGCTACTATGTTGAACCCACCATATTTAAAGGAACCAACAAAATGAGGGTGTTCCAGGAAGAGATCTTTGGCCCGGTAACTTCGGTGACCACATTCAAAGATACCGAGGAAGCCATAGCCATTGCCAATGACACACTCTATGGCCTGGGGGCGGGCTTATGGACCCGCGATGCACATGAGATCTATCAAATACCAAGGGCAATACAGGCAGGTCGTGTATGGGTCAATTGCTATCATGCTTACCCTGCACATGCTCCGTTTGGTGGCTACAAAAAGTCCGGCTTCGGCAGGGAAACCCACAAGATGATGCTCAATCATTATAGAAACACCAAGAACATGCTTATCTCTTACGATAAGAACAAGCTTGGATTCTTTTAATCAAATGATGTGTTTTAAGGG
>NZ_SMLW01000088.1 GCF_009711405.1 Fulvivirga kasyanovii
ATAACCTGACCACTCAGGTGCGTGGTATTGCAGGTGTGGCAACTGCTGTAGCCAAAGGAGACTTAACACAGAAGATCACCGTAGAAGTGCAAGGCGAAGTACTCGAATTGAAGAATATCATCAACCAGATGGTAGACTCCCTGAACATATTTGCCGGAGAGGTGACCAGGGTGTCTCGTGAAGTAGGTACCGAAGGTAGATTGGGCGGACAAGCCAATGTGCCTGGTGTGGAAGGAATATGGAAAGAACTGACTGTAAATGTAAATACAATGGCATCCAACCTGACATTACAGGTGAGGGATATAGCCCAGGTTGCCACCGCGGTGGCCAGGGGAGACCTGACTAAAAAGATTACAGTAGATGTAAATGGTGAGCTGGCTGTATTGAAAGAGAACCTGAATAAAATGGTAGACTCTTTGAATGTATTCTCCAGTGAGGTGACCCGCGTGGCACGCGAGGTGGGAACAGAGGGTAAGCTTGGAGGTCAGGCCAACGTTCCTGGGGTGGAAGGAGTATGGAAGCAACTTACGGAGAATGTGAATATTATGGCAAATAACCTGACCACTCAGGTGCGTGGTATT
>NZ_SMLW01000110.1 GCF_009711405.1 Fulvivirga kasyanovii
TATTCGCTTCATTTTTTTAATTTATTCATTAGTTCCTCTGACTGCCTTGTTCGATCTAAACCTCGTTGAAAGGAATCTTTCGACGGGTCAGGATTAAAATTTCTATGATTAATAACCCCTTTCTCTGCATTTGAATTAAATTGAGAAGCTTCACCTATTTTTTGTTGCAGGTTTCCAGAGGCTTCTCTTAATTTAATGTTTTTGCTATTTGTATCAGATGTCTTTTGTATATTCCCTTCACTTAAAAACATATTACCATCATTATCTATTTCAATGCCTGCTTGTATCGTCTCTGTAGTCACCGTTTGAGATACCCCTCTTAGAATACCACTTCCAGTTAAAGAGGCTTCAGTAGTAGTGGTTACTTCCTGTATTGTTACTTGGGTTTTATCTTCATTAAATGTCAGTGAAGATGTTGTCGATGTTTCCGTGACAGTTTCAACTCGCCTTACGTCTGCAACTCCACTGGTCATCAGCATTGAAACTGCATTAACTGCGACAGGTACACTATACGATGCTGAGAATCTAGACCCTCCATCTATGCTGACATTATTTGTTGTGTTTACTCTTACAGCTGATGTTCTCATTCTATTTTGTAAACCACTATGCTTAGATACTGATAAATACCCAGCTTTCAAAAATGGAGACACTGGGTTAATAGAAGCTGGTGCCAGCCCATCAGGATCATTAAACCTTATCGGATTATCAAATGCAAAATTATATGGACTCCAGCTAGCCATCTCATCGGCCAACGGATCAGGACTC
>NZ_SMLW01000071.1 GCF_009711405.1 Fulvivirga kasyanovii
TTGAAATTTGATGATAGCTGGAAGGGAGAGGGACACCAAGAGGCATTAAATCGTATTGCCGAAGCCAAAAAGGCAATTGCGAAAAAAAATGAGACCTCTGCTGAGGCCAGAGGTTTAAAGACGTTAATAGATAAAGATAGTTCCGAATTTGATAGTGTTAAAGGTAAAGAGGAAGCACTTATTAATTATGTTAGGGAGCAGTACAAGACTTACCCATCAAAAATAAAAGCCCTTAAAGAACAGCCAGGCTTGTCTGATGATGAGAAATTGAAGATTATGGGGGAAGTACTGGTTGAGGTTGCTAAGATTGAGTATTTAGTAGGAACAATTTATTATAAAGCGAATGAATGGGAAAAACAGGTTAATGGCGAATGGAATAACAGAGGCGTAATGATTGACCATTATTTAGAAGCATCAAAATACGATGAACGTAAAATTGCAGGTACAGCATGGTGTACCAAAT
>NZ_SMLW01000051.1 GCF_009711405.1 Fulvivirga kasyanovii
GGAAGATAATGACGGTGATGCCAGGGATTCGCTGAAGTAATGGTTCACTTCTTTCGAATGCTCGGTGAGCAGGTATGTCTTTAGTTCTTCCAGGTTAGGGTACTCAAAAAACAGGGTCGGGTATACTTCTATCTGAAGCTCTTCGCCCAACTCCCGGGCCAGGCTGATGATGCCTGCGGAGTCTACCCCAAAGTCCATAAAGTTCCTGCCCATATCTGAGGGAGATACGGCTCCGCCTGTACGGCTACGTAGCTTGTCCAGAAGGTAGGACGATACGGCTGACTCCAACGGTGATGATTCCGGTGAAGGGATCATTGTCGGTTTTGACTGAGTTGGAACTGTCCGGTTT
>NZ_SMLW01000124.1 GCF_009711405.1 Fulvivirga kasyanovii
AGCGATCCAGGTTGAGCTTAAAGGCTTTACGGCCAAGCGTATTCCTTTGGAGACACCTGCCAGTGTTCAGGCAAACCGGACAGTTCCAACTCAGTCAAAACCGACAATGATCCCTTCACCGGAATCATCACCGTTGGAGTCAGCCGTATCGTCCTACCTTCTGGACAAGCTACGTAGCCGTACAGGCGGAGCCGTATCTCCCTCAGATATGGGCAGGAACTTTATGGACTTTGGGGTAGACTCCGCAGGCATCATCAGCCTGGCCCGGGAGTTGGGCGAAGAGCTTCAGATAGAAGTATACCCGACCCTGTTTTTTGAGTACCCTAACCTGGAAGAACTAAAGACATACCTGCTCACCGAGCATTCGAAAGAAGTGAACCATTACTTCAGCGAATCCCTGGCATCACCGTCATTATCTTCCCGACCATCGGTACCTATACATGAAGAAGTAAAACCTTCAGTAGAAGAGACCTTCATAGCCACAGACCGAAGCAGTGAGCTTCGGGCAGTTCGCACTCCGGTTACCGATAAGCCAGACTATGATCCGATAGCGATCGTCGGTATCAGCGGGCGAATGCCAGGCTCTGGAGACCTGGAAGAGTTTTGGCACCACCTTGAGGATGGAACAGACCTGGTCACCGAGATTCCTTCGAGCCGCTGGCGCTGGGAAGATTACTATGGAGACAAGAACCAGGAAGAAGGGAAGACGAAAATAAAGTGGGGTGCCTTTATGAAAGACATCTCCGGTTTTGATCCGTTGTTTTTCGGTATCTCCCCCCGCGAGGCAGAGTTGATGGACCCCCAGCACCGACTGAGTCTGGAGTTGTCCTGGGAGGCCATAGAAGATGCCGGATATAAAGCGAGCGACCTGTCAGGCAGTTTTACAGGCGTATTTATCGGAGTAGCCGGTCTGGATTACAGCGAGATCGTAAACAACAGCGCCGTCAGCAGCCGGGCACAATCCCTGACAGGAAATGCCCACAACATATTACCCTGCCGGATT
>NZ_SMLW01000129.1 GCF_009711405.1 Fulvivirga kasyanovii
AGGATGCAACCAAGACGATGATACGGTTACCCCAGATAATACCCCTGCACCAAAAGAAGAAGAAAATCCTCATATAGAAGGTGTAAGTCCTCAAAGCGGATATGCTGGGCAAATTGTCACAATTAGCGGCTCTAATTTACAGGCCATAGACCAGCAAACTTTAGTAACATTTAATGGAGTCGGAGCCAAGATAACCTCAACAAATAAGTCCGAGTTAAAAGTTGAAGTGCCTGAAGGGGCAGAAACCGGATTTATATCCTTGACAGTTGGAGCGAAAACCGTGGAAGGCCCAAAATTCACAATTTTGTTTCCTCCTACTATCACAAGTTTCAGTCCGGACACCGTTATTATAGGTGATACTGTTAGAGTTTTTGGACAAAACTTTGCTCCCGATAAAAGTGATAATTTCATCTTTTTATCAAATTCAGAGCCAATTGAGGCTCTAAAAGCTTCAGAGAATGAGATAAACTTCGTAGTGCCCGAAAAAGCGTCAACAGGGATTATCAAGCTGGTTTCTGGTGACTCGAGTACAATTAGCAATGATCAACTTGTTATTTTGAGAGATATACCTCGAGAAAACCTAATTTTTTTCACTCCTTTTAATGGAAATGCTATCGATGAAATTACAGGGAATGATGGGAAAACTGCCGGCCCATCGTTAGTTAAAGACAGATTCGGAAGCCTTAATAATGCTTTCTATTTCGATGGTATTGATGATCACATATCCTATGATGATCAGTTTCTTTCTCCTGAAGAACCAATAACTTTTTCAATATGGGTTAAAACAGAAACTTTGAATGGCTCCCGAATTTTTCAAACAGATTCTTACCTTCTGTTCATCGAGGATAATGGAAAATATGGATTAACGATATGTGGCGTATCAAATGGTGGCTCTACTGGTACTTGCAGAGCAGAACGAACCATAGCTACAAACGACTGGACTAATATCACTTTTACCTACGACTTTAAAACTGTTGAATTGTTTCTTAACGGCTCGTCTTTCCGTTCATTTGATCTTTTAGAAGAATCATTTCGCGATCGTTCACTACAGGAAATTTCTATTGGAAAAAGTGCCACCG
>NZ_SMLW01000100.1 GCF_009711405.1 Fulvivirga kasyanovii
CCCAGGCGGGACTTCAGGCCGATCGCGGTATAAGTCTCTCCTGTCCCCTGGAAGACGCCCAGTTGCTGAAAGCTGTATAGCAACAGACGCTCGCTCCAGTCCAGCAACTGCTCAAAGCCTGAGCGCAAGGTCTCAAACGAAGCTTGTGCGGATGGGGATATCTCTACTCCAGGAACCAGTTCGGATATCATGGATGGACTGCTTAACGGAAGTTGATCGTACTCCGGACGGGACTCAAAACCGAACTCTGACAGTACATCGCCGTGTCGCTTCACCATCACAAGGTCTTCTACGCCACTAGACAAGACTTCTTCTATCGCTCGTAGGCCTTCCTGGTCGGTGATCCCGTACAGACCGGAAGATTCCAGACGCGTTCGGTAATATGAGCTGGCAACTATACCGCTCTCGGACCAGTAGCTCCAGTTGATCACATGAACCGGGCAACGCAGTACTCCGCGTAACGACTGGGCGTAGGTGTCCTGAAACGTGCAGGCGGAGGCATAGTTGCTCTGACCGGGGCTGCCCACAAAGGCGTTCAGTGAGGAGAAGAACATCACAAAATCCAATGGCTCGTCTCGCAAATGATCGTACAAATGGATGCTTCCGTGTACTTTCGGGGATAATACGCTCAGCAGGTCGCTCTCTTCCATATTCTCCAGGCGTTTGTCGCGTAGCTCTAAGGC
>NZ_SMLW01000444.1 GCF_009711405.1 Fulvivirga kasyanovii
AGGAGTTTTTATTCCTGCAATACCTCAAAGAAAATATTTTGAAAATATTTTTCGGGGCCTATGCCAAGACCCCGTTTCTCATGATAGTTTGAGTCCTGTCCGGCCCCAGAGAAATAATGTTTATCGGCACTTTAAGCTCATTTTCCAAAAATTGAATATAGCTTTTGAGTTCTTCTGGGAGTGCGTCAAATTCATCAATCTTATCAATAGCTATGTTCCAACCTGGCAACTCTTTATACACAGGCTCAATTTCCTGATCAACTATTTCATACGGAAATATATCACTAACTGTCCCGTCAGGCAATTTATAATGGGTGCATACCTTTATAGTCTTAAATATACTGAGCACGTCAGCCTTCATCATGAACAGTTGTGTTACACCATTGATCATGATGGTATATTTTAAAGCGGGCAGATCTATCCAGCCACATCGTCTTGGCCTGCCTGTAGTAGCACCAAACTCATTGCCTTCTTTCTGCATTCTGGCTCCATCTTCGTCAAAGAGTTCGGTTGGGAATGGACCTCCCCCTACCCTGGTACAGTAGGCTTTAAATATACCGTAGACTTCACCTATATTATTAGGAGCAACTCCTAAACCACTGCAAGCTCCTGATGTGGTAGTATTAGAACTTGTCACATAGGGGTAACTTCCAAAATCTATATCGAGCAACGAACCCTGGGCGCCTTCCGCGAGAATTTTCGACCCTGCAGATAGTTCACTATTAATTTTGTATTCGCCTTCTATAAGATCAAAGGTTTTGAGAAATTCAATCGCATTGAAAAATTCACTCTCAACAGCTTCCAGGTTGTACTCTGTATTGTAGTGAGAGAGTATCTCCAGATGTTTCTCTACGAGTTTATTGTACTTCTTCTTGAAACTTTCGGAAAGTATATCACCTACTCTCAACCCCTGGCGTGCAACTTTATCCTGATATGTAGGACCTATACCTTTCAAAGTAGACCCGATTTTTTTCTTTCCTTTGGCTTCTTCGTATGCGGCATCCAGCAAACGATGTGTGGGTAAAATCAGTTGTGTCTTTTTTGATACGAACAAATTAGCCCGCACATCGATATTATATTTATCAAGTGCTTCTACCTCTTTCTTAAATATTACAGGATCAAGCACAACACCATTTCCAATAATGTTTATAATATCATTTCTGAAAATACCTGATGGTATCTGGTGAAGCACATGCTTGATACCATCAAACTCCAGAGTATGACCAGCATTAGGGCCGCCCTGAAAACGGGCAACAACATTATATTTCGGAGCAAGAAAATCAACAATCTTTCCTTTTCCTTCATCTCCCCACTGGAGCCCTAGTAAAACATCCATTTTGTTTTGCATAGAATCAGGCATTTTTCAATATTTCAAATGCATTTTCTTCACTATCGGTGATATTGAATATAGCATTTAACTTAGTAATAATTAATAGTTTCTGTACACTCTCCGAAGGTTTTAACAGACAAACCTCTCCTCCTTTATTCCGAAACTTAGTAAGTATGGTGATCAGAACCCCTATACCGCTACTGTTAATGTATCGCAAACCGGATATATCGATGACGCATAATTTAATACCTTTTGAGATTTGATCATTGACCATAGCGATTAGATCTAAACCGCTATCCTCACCTATCAAGTCTCCTTGCATGCTCAAGATAAGCACATCATTTTTTATCTGATGCTTAAACTTCATTCTGATTTTTGATTTTGTAGTTTAATACGACAATCTCCGCATATTCCGTATAAATTGAGAGAATGGTGTAAAATGTCGAAATTTAACAATTCCCCTACCATGGTTTGAATATTATGTATTCTCGGATCACAAAATTCCACCACCTTATGACATTCTGTACAAATCAAGTGATCGTGCTGTTTATACCCATATGACTTTTCGTACTGAGCGAGATTCCTCCCAAACTGATGCTTGCTAACAAGATCGCACTCAACAAGCAGGTCAAGTGTATTATAAACCGTTGCACGACTAACCCGATAGTTTTTATTTTTCATACTGATGTACAGGGATTCTACATCGAAGTGTCCATCACGGGAATATATTTCTTCCAAAATGGCATATCGTTCCGGTGTTTTCCTCAGCCCCTTATTTTCCAGGTATGCAGTGAAAATTTTCTTTACTTCCTCGTAAACTTTCTCGTTAAGTGCCATTATTGAATTACTCTATGGGAATGCAAATATATAATTTCTTTCAACAAAAAAGAGTCTGGCTCTTGATTAGGTTATTCATTGTAATCAAAGCGGGAAACTTTAACGACGCCTTCGACCTTTTCAAGTTTTGTAATCAACAAATCGAGGTGTCTGGTATCGTTCACATAGAGCATAATTTCACCTTCAAATATTCCTGAGTCCGTATCAATGGACATTGACCTCATATTTACTTTCAACTCATCTGAAATAATTGAGGTAACATCATTAATTAAGCCTACCCTATCTGTACCAATGATTTTCAAACCAGACAGAAACGAAGCCGCATGTTGTGATGCCCATTTTGCTTTAACCACTCTATGACCGTGGTTAGCCAATAGTTCAGGGGCATTAGGGCAGGTAGTTCTATGTATTTTAATACCTTCATTAACAGTAACGTATCCAAAAACATTATCGCCAGGGATTGGGTTGCAGCACTTTGAGAGTTTATAATCCACTACGTCCATATCCTCTCCAATAAGAAGTATGTCATTAGACTTTAGCTTTACAATCTCCTTCTCAAAGCTCTTTGCATCGGAAATATTGGTACTGGGCTTACTTTTAATAGGTGTGGCCGGCTTAAAGTCTTTGAAGCTCTTCAAATCTTTAGTATCAATCAGCCCCTGGCCAACTTTAAAGAAAAGATCAAATTGGGTATTTACATTAAAATAAGCCCTTAGCCGGTCAAAGGTTTCATTACTTGGCTCTATTTTTAACTGCCTAAGCTTCCTGAGGGCTATTTCCTTACCTTCTTCAGCTATAAACTTCTTATCTTCTTTGAGTTCGTCTTTGATTTTTGCCTTGGCTTTTGAAGACACCACAAATCGTAGCCAATCTTCATTAGGCTTCTGCTTGCTGGAAGTTAGTATTTCTACCTGGTCACCGTTTTTCAATGTATAATTAATGGGAACCAACTTCTGATTAACCTTGGCTCCAATACACCTTGCCCCTACTTCAGTATGTATATCAAATGCAAAGTCAAGAGCTGTTGCTCCATGAGGCAGCGTTTTAAGGTCACCTTTCGGAGTAAAGACGAAAACCTCTTCATTAAAAAGGTTACCCCTGAAATCATCCACAAACTCCAGTGCACTGGAATCGTTTTGTTCCAACATGTCTCTGACCTTGCTGATCCACTGCTCCAGCCCCGATTCATGACTATTAACATTGTCTTTATATTTCCAGTGTGCGGCATAGCCTTTCTCGGCTATTTCATCCATTCGCTTTGATCGTATCTGCACTTCTACCCACTGGCCGTTTTTTGCCATTACTGTAGTGTGAAGAGATTCATAACCATTGGCTTTAGGTGTACTGATCCAATCACGCAGCCTGTCCGGATTTGGTTTGTAGTAGTCAGTAACAATGGAGTAAACCAACCAACACATGGCCTTCTCATTTTCCAAAGATGTATCTACTATTATCCTGATCGCAAACAGATCGTAGACCTCTTCCACCGGAATATTTTGCTTCTTCATTTTATTCCAGATTGAATAAATCGATTTCGGTCTTCCTTTTATCACATATTCAAATCCGTGTTCATTTAGCTCCTTTTGCAAAGGACGAATAAAGCTTTTAATGAACCTGTTCCTGACATCTTTGGTAATATCGACCTTCTTAACAATCTCTGCATAAACTTCATTCTCTGTATAGCGGAGATACAGATCTTCCATCTCTGATTTTATGGCATACAGCCCTAGCCGGTGGGCAAGTGGGGCATATAGAAATATTGTTTCGGAGGCTATTTTGTATTGTTTATTAACCGGCATACTATCCAGAGTCCGCATATTATGCAGCCTGTCAGCCAGCTTAACCAAAATAACTCGAACATCCTCGGAAAGGGTAAGGAGCATTTTTCTGAAATTTTCCGCCTGCTGCGAACTTCCATGCTCAAATACCCCGGAAATCTTGGTAAGGCCATCAATGATCCTGGCTATTTTCTTACCAAAGTCACGCTCTATATCCTGAATGGTCCACTCTGTATCTTCAACAACATCATGAAGCAGGGCTGCCACTATGGATGTGGTTCCCAATCCTATTTCGTCAACACAAATTTTGGCTACAGCCAGAGGATGAAATATGTAAGGTTCTCCTGATTTACGGCGCATTCCATGATGTGCCTCCATTGAAGTATTAAATGCCTTTCTGATTAGTCTGGAATCACCCTCTTTTAGAAATGGTTTAGCTCGTCTCAATAATTGTCTGTACTTGCGAACTATTTCCTTATTTTCTTCCTCAACATCTATTGCAATCATATTAAAAAATCTCGCTCAAATAAATTTTTAAATTCTCCTTGAAAAACATTTGCAGTATAAAAAATATTTTTTACATTTGCACTTCATTTTACAACAAGCGGATGTGGCGAAATTGGTAGACGCACTAGACTTAGGATCTAGCGCCTCCGGGCATGGGGGTTCGAGTCCCTCCATCCGCACTAAAAAAACAACCCTCGGTCCCGATAAGTTTATAAATTCGTGATTGAGGGTTTTTATTTATTATTCACTATTAAAATTAACAGCTTTGGATATCACATTAGACAAAAAAAGCTCAACGGAAGCCTCTATTAAAGTTACATTAAAGGAAAGTGATTATCAACCTAATGTAGAAGAAAAAGTAAAGCAGTACGCTAAAAAGGCAAATATTAAAGGCTTCCGACCTGGCAAAGTTCCTCCAGGTTTGGTGAAGAAAATGTATGGCAAGTCTATTGTTGTGGAAGAAATTAACAATATCCTTTCCAAGTCCCTTTCTGATTACATAAAGAAGGAAGATATCCAGCTAATTGGTGAGCCTCTACCCGACCTTGAAGAAGCAGCAAAAATAGACTGGGACAATCAAAAAGATTTTGAATTCAACTATGCCATAGGTATGGTTGACCAATTCTCTTACGATCTGTCAAAAAAGCAAAAGGTAAATTCTTATACAATAGAAATAGATAAGAAGGCTCTCAATGAAACTCTTGATAATGTAAAAAAACAGTTTGGTACTACCACCAATCCTGAGGTAAGCGAAGCAGGTGATGCATTTTACGGGGATATCCGACAACTTGATGGAGATCTTTCCCATGAAGGGCTTATTAGTTGGGAGGATCTTGACAAAAAGGCCCACAAAATGTTTACCGGTGTTAAGCCAGGAGAAGTAATTGAATTTGATATTGAAAAAACTATCAAAGATCATCATACCATTGCCCACCTTCTCAATGTAGGACATGATGAAGCCAAAGAAATAAAGGGTAAATTTCAGCTAACTGTAAAAAATATCAACCGTTCAGTACCGGCGGAATTGAATCAGGAACTTTTCGATAAAGTGTTCGGAAAAGATGCCGTTAAGAGTGAAGATGAATTTACTCAAAAGGTAAAAGAAACTGTAGAGGGCAATTATAAAAGGGAAACTGAATACTACCTTGACCAAAGCATCAAAGATCACTTTGTAGATAAAACTAAAATAGATATACCTGAGGCATTCCTTAAAGATTGGCTACTAAGGTCGAATGAAGGGAAAGTTACCCAAGAGGATGTGGACAGAGAATTTGATGAGTATGTAAAATCCTTAAAATGGGACCTGATCAAAAACAAAATTGCCGAAGATAACGAAATTAAAGTAGAGAATGCTGAGGTAGTAGACAAAGCAAAGTCAATGATCCTGCAACAGTTAGGTGGCCCTGGCGCTGCTGAGCAGTTGAAAGATCATTTGGATGCTTTCGCAGATAACTACTTAAAAGGAGAAAATGGCCAAAACTACATGAGGGTATTTGGGGAAGTAAGAGATGAAAAAATCCTGAGCTTCATCAAAGAACAAATCACCCTTAATGATAAGAAGGTTGACGTTGAAGAATTTAAGAAAATTGTAGCGAACTAATCTAACATTTTGACAGTTAATTGAAAGCCCTGGGTTACTTGGGCTTTTTTTTGTATTAGTAGACAATTCTTGTAATTTCTTGTTATAATTGAGTGCAAACAAATACTTAAATGAATAAGAAAATTTACTGAAATGATAAATAAAGAAGAATTCCGAAAATTTGCAGTAAAAGATCAGGGTATTAGCGGCACCACATTTGATGACTACTCAAAAGCCGTTCAAAACATGACGCAGTACGTCATTGAAGAACGCCCTGGAAACTTCCGAGCTATTGACGTATTCACCCGGCTAATATCAGACAGGATCATATTTTTAGGTATGGGTGTTGATGATCAGATCGCCAACATTATTACAGCCCAATTACTTTTCCTGGAGTCAAGTGACCCTAAAAAGGATATTATTATGTATATTAATAGTCCGGGAGGTTCTGTATATGCCGGTTTGGGCATCTATGACACCATGCAGTATGTTAACCCAGAAGTCGCAACTATCTGTACCGGTATGGCTGCTTCTATGGCAGCAGTGCTAATGGCTTCCGGAGATAAAGGTAAGAGGGCTGCTTTGCCTCATTCAAGAATCATGATACACCAGCCTAGCGGCGGAATGCAAGGGCAATCCAGGGATATGGAGATTACCTTAAAGCAGATGCAGGAATTAAGAAAAGATCTGTATGAAATTCTGGCAAAACATACAGGTCAAAAATATGAAAAAATAGAACAGGATTCGGATAGAGACTATTGGATGAGAGCCCAAGAGGCCAAAGACTACGGTCTGATTGACGAGGTCCTGATCAGAAAAAAATAATATAATGGCAGAAGTAACTTGCTCTTTTTGTGGAAGGAATAAAAAGGATGTAGACCTTATGATATCAGGGATACATGCGCACATTTGTGACAAATGTATTACCCAGGCGAATCAAATCCTTTCGGAAGAGAAAAAATCAAACACGAGTGGAGATGGCGCACCTAACTTTAATCTGGTGAAGCCAAAGGAGATGAAGAAGTTCCTTGACGAATTTGTTATCGGGCAAGACGAAGCCAAAAAGGTGATCTCAGTGGCCGTATACAACCACTACAAAAGGCTGATGCAGAAGAAGTCTGATGATGATATTACGATTGAAAAATCAAATATCATTATGGTTGGTGAAACAGGAACCGGTAAAACATACCTTGCCAGAACATTGGCCAGGATTCTTCAAGTTCCTTTCTGTATTGCGGATGCAACTGTACTAACCGAAGCAGGTTATGTTGGGGAGGATGTTGAGAGTATTCTCACCAGACTTCTTCAAGCTGCTGACTATGACACAGAAGCGGCAGAAAGAGGAATCGTATATATCGACGAGCTTGATAAAATTGCGAGAAAATCAGACAACCCTTCAATAACCCGGGATGTAAGTGGAGAAGGTGTGCAACAGGCGCTTCTGAAACTTCTAGAGGGAACTACGGTAAACGTTCCTCCTCAAGGTGGAAGGAAGCACCCTGATCAAAAAATGATTTCGGTAAATACTGAAAACATTCTTTTTATCTGCGGAGGTGCTTTTGATGGAATTTCCAGGAACATTGCCAAGAGGATCAACACGCGTCCGATGGGTTTTGCTTCCTCTGAAGATGCTATTAAACCTTTAGATGTTGAAAATGACAATCTCCTTCAATATGTGACAGCACAAGACCTTAAGAGTTTTGGCCTGATACCTGAATTAATCGGAAGGATGCCAGTGTTAACATATCTGAACCCGTTAGACAAAGAAGCTCTAAGAAAGATACTGACTGAGCCTAAAAATGCGCTTATCAAGCAGTATAAAAAGCTATTTGAAATGGAGGATATTGCCGTTGAATTCAAGGATGGGGCACTGGACTTTATTGTTGAAAAAGCACTTGATTATAAGCTTGGAGCAAGAGGTTTAAGGTCTATTTGTGAAGCCATTGTTAATGATGCCATGTTTGAATTGCCTTCTGACGATAAAGCAGACAAACTAATCATTAACCGATCATATGCTGAAGAGAAGTTTAGCAAATCTAAATACAGCAAGCTTAAAGTTGCCTAGCAGCTTATAGCGAAAGTATAAAAAAGTAAAGGCCATCCGAAAGAGTGGCCTTTACTTTTTGTTAACCTGCATCACGAAGATATTTGACCATTAGTTCGGCAGCGTTATCAGAAGCTCTTCCTATATCAAGTTGCTTTTTTATCATTTGATATTGGTTTAACATCTCCTCTCTATAAGGCTGATCATTTAAAATTTTACTAAGCTCTTCTGAAAGACTCTTTTCATTAAGGTCATCCTGAATGAGTTCTTTAACTACTTCTTTATTGGCTATTAAGTTAACGAGAGATATAAACGGTACCTTAATCAACCATTTGGCTATTTTATAAGATATCCCACTCGTTTTATAGATGACAATCTGCGGCACCTCCCACATGGCCGTCTCTAAGGTTGCGGTACCCGAGGTGACTATAGCTGCCCTGGCATGTGCCAGAAGATCATAGGTATATCCATAGACCAACTTAACATTACTGTTACTACTGATGGAAGAATAGAGATCGTGAGACAAATTATCCACTGCGGCTACTGCAAACTGCTGATCAGGAAATAGCTTTACAAGCCCATTAATTGTTGGCAGTACATTTTGTAACTCTTGTTTACGGCTTCCGGGCAAAACTGCTATGTAGTCACCCTCGAGCTCCGTACGCTCTATATCAGGATGGTAGTCATTTACGGCATCAAGCACAGGGTTTCCAACATAATCGACAGGCCAATCGTATTTCTTATAAAACTCCTGTTCGAATGGCATAATAACGAACATATGATCCACACGTCTCTTGATCTTCAATGCCCGTTTTTGGTTCCATGCCCATACTTTAGGTGATATGTAGTAATACACTGGGATTCCCTTTCCTTTAGCATATTTGGCTATTTTAAGATTAAACCCTGCATAATCAACCAGTACTACCACATCTGGCTTGAACTTGTCAATTTCTCTTTTACAGTAAGCCAGATATCTGCGAATGGTACCAAGGTTTTTCACTACTTCCAAAAAACCCATAAATGCCAGCTCTCGATAATGTACCAATATCTCAGCACCAGCCGTCTCCATATAGTCTCCACCAAAGCCCTTAACAGAAGCTTGTGGGTCTTGCCCTTTTAACGCTTTAATTAAATTTCCAGCGTGTAAATCACCAGACCTTTCACCTGCTATTACAAAATACTTCATTCTGTCGGGTTAACCATAGTATTCTACATAGTTTCTAGGTGTCTCATAAAGTTTAATGCAGTGTAACTGAGCTGAAGAGGTAATGGTAGGCAGTTTTTCGCTTAATATCTTCCAAAACTCTATGACAAGGTTTTCAGTGCTCGCCATTTTTCCCTGCATAAAATCAACGTCAAGGTTCAGGTTTTTATGGTCAACCTTATCAACTATCTCGTTCCTGATCAGTATACTTAGCTTTTTAAGATCGACAACAAACCCTGTATCTGGATCCGGGTCTCCTTTTACGGTCACAATCATTTCAAAATTGTGACCATGCCAGTTGGCATTGGCGCAAGGGCCAAATACTTCAGTATTCTTCTCCTCTGACCAGTTAGGATTATACAGCTTATGTGCTGCATTAAAATGCTCTTGTCTACTTAAAAAAACCATTTTCAGCTCATTAAAATCTTTTGCAAATATACGAAAGAGATCAGATTTTGAGGGTACTACTTCGTTTTATAGAAATCATTGGGTTAATTTGCCCAAAATTTACAGATATGATCGTAGTTACCGGAGCCGTTGGGTTTATTGGAAGCCAGCTTATTGAAAAATTAAATAATGAAAACTTCAACAATGTTATAGCTGTTGACAAGTTTGATAACCCTATTAAAAACAGTAATATCGAAGGGTTGAAAATACTGGAAAAAGTAGATCGGGAGGTATTCCAGCAGTGGCTCGATGTTAATTACGAAGAGGTTGAGTTTATTTTTCACATTGGAGCCAAAACAGATACTACCTTATTTGATGAAGAGCTTCTAAACAGGCTAAACACGCAATACACAAAAGATCTCTGGCTAAGGTGCGTAAAATATCAAATTCCAGTTGTTTATGCCTCCTCTGCCGCTACCTATGGATTAGGAGAGCATGGCTATGAGGACGATGAAAAACAGATCCCAAACCTCAAACCTCTGAATCCTTACGGTCAGTCGAAGCAAGATTTTGATATATGGGCTTTGGAACAGCCAGAAAAGCCATTTTACTGGGCAGGTTTAAAGTTCTTCAATGTGTACGGTCCAAATGAATATCATAAAGGGCGAATGGCTTCTGTTGTTTGGCATGCTTATAACCAAATAAAAGATACAGGCGCAATGAAATTATTCCGTTCTCACAACGCTCAATACAAAGATGGAGAGCAGATGCGCGATTTTGTTTATGTGAAGGATGTTGTAGATGTCTGCTACTGGCTTATGCATCACCGAAAAGATTCAGGCATTTATAACCTGGGGAGTGGCAAAGCCAGAACGTTTCTTGACTTGACAAAGGCTGTATTCAAAGCCATGGGTAAAGAGGAAAACATTAGTTTCATTGACACTCCAGAAGACATAAGAGACAAATACCAGTATTTTACCGAAGCCAATATGAGCAAATTGAGGGGGATTGGGTACTCAAAGAAATTTCATGATTTGGAAGAGGGGGTTGAGGAGTATGTGGGCAAGCATCTTGGAATTTGATTGCCTCATTCAGTCTTTTATTTCCATAGTGGCACTTCGCTACAACCTACTATTCTAGG
>NZ_SMLW01000486.1:0-11267 GCF_009711405.1 Fulvivirga kasyanovii
CTGAGGAGGATACCTCCCGTGTCAATGCACTTATTGAAATGGGTAGCATACAGACCTACTTTGCCAAAGGGGATGTATTTAAATACACGGATGAAGCATCAGCAATATCAGAGAAAATTGGTTATGTGACAGGGCTAATTGAGGTAGATTTTTTACTTGCTTATTATTATGAACATTCCGGAAACAGCATGAAAGCCCTGGAGTATTTACATGATGCACTGGGAAAATGTAAGGAAAGTAATGACAGGCAAAGAATGGCAGAGTGTTGTAATTACCTGGGGCTTGTGCATGAATCTCTTGGCCAGGACAAGGAGGCGCTGGAGTATTATAAAGAATCCCTCAGTTTATGGCGCTCATTGAAAAACAGGCGAATGGAAAGCTTGTTGTTAGGGAATATTGCTCATGTTTATGCAGAAAATGAAGATAACAAGAAGGCATTTGAGTATTACAACAGATCTTTTGAAATAGCTAAAGAGACGAATGATGACATCAGGCTGGGCAGCACTTACAATGCTCTGGGCAAACTTTATTATAAAGAAGGAGAACTGGACAAAGCATTAGAGTACCAAAAGATTGCCTTGCCGTATGCTACCAAAAAAGAAGAAATAATTCTTATTTCCCGCATTTATTGTGCTATCAGTGCAATACACCTCGTTAAGGAAAATGCTCAGAAAGCCCGGGCTTCAGCAGAGCAGTCTTTACATTTTGCCTCTTTGGCAGGTTCAAAACATGATATTTTAGATGCATACAAAGGCATGCATCAGGCTCTTTATGCTTTAGGTGATTATGAAAATGCTTTTAGTTACCAATCCAGGTACATAGGCCTTCACGATAGTTTGAAAAACATGCAAAACGTGAAGGAAATTGAAAAATTGAAGCATAGCCATAATATGGAACTTGTAGATGAACGCCATAAAGCCAACCTGTTGAGAAGAAATGCCCTCATAGGAGTTTTGGTGGCCTTGCTGATCATTGGCTTTTTTATTTTTAACCGACGCTATCTACTGATGAAAAAACGCCTTGATAACAAGAGGCAGTTATTGCAGTACAGCATTCGTAACCTGAAAGAAAAGTCTGAACTGGTAGAAAAAGTAAATAAGGAATTACAGATATTCAAACAGAACGCCACACACGATGTGAAGATCAAGAAGTTTAACAGAGTGCTTCAGTTCAACATAGTGACAGACGATGACTGGGAGAATTTTAAGAAGGCCTTTGAGGATGTTTATCCTAATTTTATAGCCTCACTCAGGTACCATTACCCCAACCTGACCACTTCGGAAATACGACAGGCTGCATTAATAAAAATGAAACTGACCATAAAAGAGACCGCCTCAATTTTAGGTATCACGGGCGAAAGTGTTAAAAAGTCGCGCCACCGCCTGAAGAAGAAACTCGAATTGGATGAAAATGAATCCATTGAAGAGGTATTGGAGCGATTGCATGCCAGTGTCTCTGATGACTAAGGCCAGTTATACCATATGCACCAATACTGCTGATTGAGCCTGGAACAAGGGTAAAATCTGTGGAGTAAATAGATTGGAAAGTAAAACAAGTAATGTGAAACTTCCCACTGAAAATCAGTAAACCGCGCTTGTTGTTATATTATACGAGTTTGCCGATTGCTATTAACAACTGTCTGTCAGCAAAGAGGTAAAAATTTAGGGGCTCCCCAGAAATTCCGCTTGATCCTTGAGCCTGCCACTGAGGCCTTCGCTATCGATGGCATCAAAAAAACAGGAACAGTTTATATTTATATCCCCTGAATAAAAGATACGAGGTTCTCTTTGGAGTCGATGTTCAGCTTTTTCCTGAGCCTTTGGCGGGATTTGTCAACCGCACTTACCGATACATTGGCAATCTTTGATACCTCTTTGGTGGAAAAATTCATTTTTAAATAAGCACACAGTTTCTGTTCGTTGGGCGTAATGTTGGGGCAGGTTTTTGAAAGGCGCTCAAAGAATCCCTGATGCACTTTTTCGAAATGCAACTTAAACACATCCCATTCCTTGTCAAACTTCAGGTTATTATCTATTGCCTTGATAGCCTCAGCATTGTACGAACCCTTCCCGTTGGAGATCTTTTCTTTGATCAATTTGAGCGTATTGGTTTTTACCAGCATATTCATACTCAGCCCTGATAGCTCCTGCTCCTTCATCTCCAACTCATACTGCTTTTGTTTTTTTTCTGCCTCCAGCCGAGCCATTCGTTGCTTATGCAGTTTTGATCGAAGGTATAAAATATACCCCAACGCTATGATGCCGATAAAACCCAACAATGCCATAAAAGCGGACGTTTTGGCCTGCGCATTTTTTGCCACAACCTCAGCTTTTAACCGGGCCATTACTATCTCCTGTCTTTCGGTCTCATACTGAAGCTTCATTTCGTGTATGTCCTGCAGCTTTTCTTTATTAAGCAGGCTGTCCCGCACGTGATAAAAATGCTTATAGCTCCACAGGGCATCCTGAACCATGCCCAATTTATCATAAGCCTTGGCCTGGATCTCGTACGAATCCCTGAGTAGCTTAAGTGCAGGCATGGAATCAAGCCCGACTATCGCGGATTTAGTGAGGTCAATGGCCTTTTGATAATCACCTTTGTCATACCACACCCCGGCAATATTCACAGTTGACATAATCGTGTAGTGGTAATTCTGCACCGAATCAGCCAGGCTTAACGAGCGCTCAAGAAAATATAATGCACTGTCGTACTTCTTTTGCAAATGCATCAGGGCACCTACACCGCTATAGGTGTTGGACAATCCTTTGAGGTTGTTTATCTCTCTTTGTATGGCTATGGTAGTGGAGAATGCCTCCCGGGCCTTTGGTATATTGTCCTGCCCCTGGTAGATGAGGGCTATGTTCATCATTACATCTCCTTGTTTGAGTTTATTGTCAATTTCTCCATAGAGATCGTAGGCATCGTTGGTGTAGCTCAGGGCCGTGTTAAGGTCACCAACGGTTTGATAGCAGGCCCCCAGGTTCTGATATGCCGCAGCCAACTGGCGCCTGGATGCGTTGTGCCGTTCCTTGATGCGCAGTGATTGCAGAAAGTATTCAATGCCCTCATCCCACGAGCCCATGTCGAAATAAGCCCCACCCAGATTGTTGAGTACGCTGCTGATTTGAAGGCTGTCTGTGAGAAGGGGCAACGTCTTTTTGCAGTACGCTATGGATTTGGGAAAGTCACCCTGGTTGGAATACAATAGCCCCAATATCCAGTATGAGCGGATCTTGCCGCTTTCATAGCCTGCCTTTTCACTTTCTTCAAGGGCGAGGTGGGTATAGTAAAGTGCCGAGTCTGTAGAACCATGACTATAGAACCTGGCCAGCTCCTGGTAGATCAGTACCCTGCTGGTGTCATCTGAAGCATGCAATACCGATAAAAGGCTGTCCTTTTTACTTTGGCCGTCGGCATAAATAGAAACTATAAACAACAAACATAAAATGTAAGGGGATTTCATTTTTGAGGTTAGGTATAGGTTTACAGGTATTATAGGTTTAACATGTGACAACAATTACGGGACTATTCCATTACCGTGCCCGCCATTCCCGCACTGTATCTATCACAAGACAGAAAATACGCAAGGATGTCGCGCTTATCGGCTGTAAAGGGAGCTTTTACCTCTTTTAACAAAGTTTTCTTGGGTCAGTACTAGTAATGTCCTAGTGCTTTTTTTTCAATTCCGGCAGGTTATACCGTGTTTCGTTGCAGCTTATTACCACAGAGCTTTTCGATCAATTGTCAAATTTATTCTTCAACTAAACCAACACTATTATGAAAAATCTATTTAAGAGCGCAATTGCCATGATGTTGATGCTGCTCATGCTACTCGCATCGTGTAATGAACAAGAAGCTGAGTCTGACCTGAACCGGGAGCAGCCGGGAGATAATTTGGAGGGTGCTACCGCTGTACTTCCCGGGAACAGGGAAGGGGACAACAAACCCCCGGCACTGATCCACGAGGATCTGCTTATAGAAAGTGTGGAAAGTGATTATTATAAAGGCAATAAAAATTCGGCTACGGGGCGGACTGATAATCCTTATGGTCTGGCAGTGTCGGTAAACAGTCCTTATAGCGGGAAAACAGAGACTACAAGCTACTGGGGACCTCCGGCACACGGTATATACTGGTATGGTGACTGGTCGGGAGACTTCTGGCTTGATAATGGCAATTCCTCGGCTGATTTCGGAGGTTTTATTTCCTGTTATAAGAATGTTTATCTTGATGTAAACGCCATTCAGTACCCCGGAGGGCAGGCGCCACAGTCGCTGAAGGCTAAGCTGCTGGAGTTTGGCTATGCCTGTAAAAGTGGTGGGTACAACCAGGGTGGATATACGCAAAAATGGGAGATCATAGGAGTTTATAACGGTATAGAGTACCAGTTGGGCTGGATTTTATATGCGCACCTGGCCAGTGATGTGGTTTATAGCGTAGGTACGGTGCTAAATCTTAACGGGCCGGTGAAAATAGGCACTACATTCTCTACAGGTAATCCCAATGGAAATGGATGCTGGGGAAGTTGCCACCTTCACATAGAGGTGTTTAACTACCGCAACTGGCCCTGCTATGATGTTAACCCTCCAGCCACACAAAATAGCCGCATTGGTATATTGGGTGGCCTGGGCTCAAGTGTTGGTAACTGTCCTGATATTGGTGGAGGCGGAACGATGACCAATTGGGCCAGAAATGCAGTAAACTGCGACAGAAGCTCTGCCTACAGTAGCCAATACGATTGTAATAAAGCCTATGATGGCCAATATACCGGCTACACCAAATGGGTAAGCAATGGCAGCACCCAGACCTCCTGGATGACCCTTGACCTTGGTGCCCTGCGCAACATCAAGCAATTCAAGGTATTTCATGCTGGCAGTGTAGGAGAGCCCACTTCATCTAACACGCGAGCCTATCAGATCCAGTACAGCAATTCCTTTACCGGGCCATGGTACACCATTGTAAATGCCAATAACAGTGCCCAGGCCAATAGCAATACCTATGCTGTTAACCTCACAGCCAGGTATGTGGCATTGCTGGTAACAGACCCCGGTATTGATAACTATACGCGTATAGTAGAATTTGAAGTTAACGGAGATTAATTAGTCGGTAGTGTTTTGGTTGTGCCGGAGCCTTTGGGTTTTGGTGCAACCTTACCTTTTGTCCTGTAAGTATAAGAAGGAGAGGTAAAAACTCACTGTTTCGTTTCAATTCTAGCCTTCGCAGAACCGGAATTGTTGCTGTCCATATACCAATTTAGACCATAGCCTATTGGCTTTCTCCCTGGGGGTTAATGCTGTAGTAAATAATGTAAGTCATTATCATGAAAAGACCTCATTATATCCTGGAACAGGATAGGGATTATAGGGTAAGGTTTTAAGGTGTGATGTGTTGCTATATATTCTATAACCCAATGGTTTACATAACCTTATCACCATTTCTAGTGATTTATTCAAACCCTTAGAAGTAGTGTTTTATCTGCTTGCTCCTGTAGGTACATTTGACTTCGTATAAAAAACGATAAAATTTAAATTTTTAAAACTATGGGATTAGCAGAAAAACGCCTTGCTCAGGAAATTCAAAATGATAAGTTGCCGGCATTTGAGTCGCAAATCAAAGAAATTGCAGGATACGACATCAAAGTTGATATCGACTGGAATACTTTCACGGCCTATGATTCTTATCCGCTTTCACGGCTGGACATCGTGTTTAGCGATCTTACCGGTTGCTTAAAAAAAATCTGTGTTGATGATATGGGTAAGGAAGCACTAAAGGAGAAAATGAGTACCATCAAGCTCACCAACATTGAAAATGCTGATGATATAGCCATGGAATTCAACGGTGACGTTTTTGATCTGAAAGTAAAGCTGGTTGGAGATTCTTTCAGTGCTTATTCCGACTCGCAGCTTGCAAGCTACGTAGAGAGTCAGCTTTAATAAAAAAAGTCTTCTGGTCTCGGCTTTAATGATCTGAATTATAATAATTTAGGAGGGGAAAGCTTTCTGCAAAAGCTTCCCCTTCGCTAATCTTTGGATTATATGTTACTTTACATTTCAACGGGCGAAACGATGGAGAATGATATGGATAAACTGATAGCCATGGGCAAGCCTGCCCTTATACAAATGGCATGGAAGCTGGTAATGAACAGGCAGTTGGAATTCCATATCTCCTATGAAGATTATGAACCCTCAGTTTGGGTAAACAAGCACGAAGTACAGGTGAAATTCAGAAGACTGATCCGCTATATACCCGCGAGCAGCCACTTTGAATATGATATCACCGTAGCATTGATCAGTAAAGAGATTTCTCCCTTCGACAGTTGGTTTTACCGAAACAATTTTTTTGTGCCTGACAAGGAGCAGCGGCAAACCATTTCTTATCTCAAAGAACTTCTGGGATTGCCTTATTCATATATGAATCATGAGATTTCCGAAGATGATGAGAATTATTATGTCAATACCAATAGTAAAACTGCTTTTTGTCACTATATTGTAAATAAAAGATCAGGGGAGCCCTCAGAACCACTGCAAGGTACCTACGCTGTTTTGCCGCAAATGTTCCCTGAGTGTGATATTGATGAAGAGAACCAATGGGTGGAGCTAAAATGAACCATCTTATAATTTTACTAAGTAATGCAGGTAATTGAGATACATTTTGAAGGAGAAAGAAGTGTGCTGGCTGTTTCTCACGGGAAAGAAAAAATCAATGAACATCTGGAACTGCTTAAAGAAGCCGGACTTGCAAACCTTACACTAAAAACCGTTCCCCTGGAAGGGTTTCCTGTTTATGCTGTTGAGACACATAAAATTGATGATGCGGGAAGTGAGCATAATCATTTTGAATATGTGGATGAGCAAGGGTATGTACAGATGATCCAAATGCAAAAGCAGCATAGGGTGGAAGATAATTTCCATGTTTACTTCACTGCATATTATTTTGAGGAGGAGTATTTTCAGCAAGAACCCGGGCACCACCATATGGATTACCTGGACCATGCCCAGGTGGATAATTATTTTCTGAATGACGAAGATGTAGAGAAAGGTTTAGCTCACAGTCGCATCAGCAGGTTGGCAGGCCGCTGGGATTTGGATGGCCTTGATAAATTATTTACACGTTACATGGCATCGGGCTCTCCGGCCGAAAAGGAAGAGCTGGCTTACCACGGGTATCTCTCCGTATTCGCACAGATGGATTATGACTTTGCCTGTGGCAAGCTTACGGATGCAGGAATATCGCTGTTGATCCCGATAGCCGAAAAAATAAGCATGCTTGTAGGCAAGGAGCAGTGGGATGTTTACAGCAGGGCTTATATGATGCTACTGGAAGATGCCATTGAAAAGCATGAAGATAAAGTAGAACATTATTTTAACGAGGCAGAGCGTGCCGTTCAGGCCAATATGCTGGACTCACTGGAAGATCAGCAGGAAAGCTACAAGCAACTGGCACAGATCAATGATATGCTGGCCGAGTACTACTATTTTGATGATAAGCATTGGCATCGTGCCCTCGAATTTATCAATACCTCCATTGCCCTGGATCCCGCAGAAGGTGATTGGTTTACTTACCTGCAGTTGATCTATATTCCGTATGACGTCAGAAAGAACAAAAGAATGGAGGGATTGACGGAGCCGGAAATTAAAGAACGATATAAAAAGTGGCATGAGCTTAGGGATAATGAGATTATCAAGTTCAGGGCATTGGGTATTTCGCAGAATGACAGCAGGCACGCGGTGGCTCTGAATATTGCCCTGGCTTATAAGAGGCTTAGGGAATATGTAGAGTGGTATGCCTTGGCCGACAGCCTCTTCCCCGAACATGATTATCAGTATTGGCTGAATGAGGCTGTAAATTGGAAAAAACAAAAGACAACCAGGATGCAACTGACTGAAGCCGGTCATTTTTTTCATGCCGAAGGAAACAGGTACAAACGTATCGATCTTCTGGAGACAGCCGTTGCACATTTTCAGCGATTGATCGAGCAGGTTGTAGATGCGCCTTTTGAGGTCTATTACAAAGCCTCCGCCCTGGAGGATATTTCAGATATCTATTTTTCGAAAAATAACCACAACGAGGGAGTAAACTACCGTAATCAGGCTACCCAATGCTATAGAGACCACATCAGCCTGGTTGAGGGCAATCCATCCGTATTTATGCATTATACGGAGTACCTGGAGCGATGCTACATACACCCTGCTGATATCATCAAGCCTGCGATGGCGGAACTGGAAGCCCTTGCGGCAATTTCCGAAGATCAGGGAGAGGGCATGTACTCTTCGCCGGTAATGCTGAGGATACGGCTGGCCCTGTTGCAGGAAGATGAAGGCGAGGCACTGTATCATATTGTCAAATCCCTTATTTTGTTTGAACTCAGTATGGAAGATCATATTAAAGAGCTGGTTCAGATGCCGCAGATCCGGGGTTTTAAAAAACTTTATGCCTTGTTGAATGATACCCTGGCCTTTTTTGACGAGATCAGGGAGGGTTACTACCTGGATACAAAAATAAAGTGGGCGCAACTGCGAGAGATGACCCCGCAGGAAGTGTTTGAGGCTTGGGAAGAAAGAAAGGAAGCGCTCAGAAACCGTGAAAAAATAGCCTGGAGCTAAAAAGATACCTACCTGTGAAAGGCATATTGCTTATTATCATCATGACCATGAACTTCACTATCCCCGATGACAAGTATGTGAATATTACAGAGCATATTTCCGTGCAGCAGTTTGAGCAAATACAGCGCTTTATCCTGATCAATGGTGACAGAAAAACGTACCGGAATATTGACAACAATAACCCACACTACAGGCTCAATAATTTTGATATCTACCTTAATCCCGAAAATGTAAACCAGTTTTTAAGAGATCCTGAGTACGACAGGTTCAATGAAATAACGATATATCATCCTTCTAATGAGATTCAGTACTATACTTTAAGAATAGTCAGGGCAGGTGACGGAGAAAACAGTACCGCACGTTTTCCCGAAAACCTTGATGAAAACCAGGTTTACCTAAAGAATACCTACAATGAGAATATTGATGAAATGAAGAAAAACCTGTTGGATTATTATCTAAAGGAAATTTTTAAAGAAATGTTGTAAACCATGCACTGTATAAACGCTGCCATTTTTCAATTGCTTTTGCTTGTATCAATATGTTTCTCATGTCAGCAAGCCACGAATTCCGAAGCCGCTGATGTGGCCCTTGATACCGTACAGGCTAACGAAACCACAAAGCAAATGGATGTTGAAGGACCACTGGTTGAGAGTAAGAAAGAAGCTTCTGTTAATAAAGAAGATGATCCGGAGCTACACCAAGCTCAGGCAGAGGTCTTATCAGTCAGGGAGGAGTTGATTATGCCTGCAGACTACCTCACTACAGTGATGAAGGTAAGGACGGCCCAGGGTGATACATTGACTTTTACTGATGCCGAAGGCCTGGAAAGTCTGGCAGGAAAGGAAATAACTTTGAAATACCGCCTGATACCTCAGGCCAAATGGTTGGTTTGCAGGGAGTGTATGGCTTTTGATGAAAAAGTGAAGCTGGCGGATATTACCTCCGTGGCCTCAGAAGTACAATTTGAAAAGTTGAAGTTGCGCCAGTTTATTGAAGACCCATACATAGAGACAGCTTCAACATTCATGATGGAAAATGCGCAAGGCCAGGTTGAAGGGTTTTTGAGCGCAAAGTATGATCTGGCAAATGACAGTGTTAAAATGAAGCTATCATTTTACAACTATGGATTCGTCAATGCTTTTCACCCCGAACTGGTGAACCGGGCGGAACTCGAAGCCCTGAGTAAATAAACCCGGCAAAATCTACGCAATCAGTTCAGATGGCTCTTTTGTCTGAACTTTGGCTTTATCGATTTGGAACTATAGATCAGAGCCTGGATCAAAAGGCCGATAACTATGAGTGAGCAGATCTCCAGGTACGAATTAAAATTGCTGCTGGCTATGAGCTGATCAGAGGTTTTTAGTATCCTCCTGGTTTCCGTAAGCTGTATGTCGGAGAGCAGCTTTAGGTTAGACGATATGCTTATATGCTCTTGCTCAATGCTGCTGATCAGGCCCTGTTCAGGTGCAGAAATATATCTATGCTCCAGAGACTTTAACTGTTGAATGTCAGTTTTCAGCCTGCCGAAATATATCGCTTCATCCGGCGTCAGCCGCGTTTGCTCATACTGTACTATCAACTGCTGTATATCATCATCAAACTGGCTCACGGCTTTACTGTCCTTTTCGATCAGGATCTTCTTCTGATTAAAGATATCCGAGAGCTTATAAATATAGTTTTCAACCATCAGCCTGTCCTCATATACTGATGTAAATGCCTTCTGCAATGCAGAAAAATGACTTTTATCGACAATGCTGGTAATCAGCATAATGAAAAAAATAATGCCCAAACCCAACGCTGCTTTCGATTTCTGGGCGATTTGGTATGTCCATTTCATGTTAGTAGAGTTTTAGTCATGAGTATTGAGTCCGGAGTCAATGGCCGATCGGCAAATTGGCAAAAGCAATGGGCAATCCAGCCCTTCTTAAGTAGCCGGTACATCAAGACTCTATTATTTAATTTACAAAAAATAAGGGTAAAAAATTTACTTTTTTTGAGGAACTTACTGAGTCTCAAAGGGAATGTGTATAACCTTAGCCTTAAAGCATGTAACATGAGAAAAAAGCTGCAAAAAGCACTGATAAAGTTCCACTTTGCTGTTTTGGTTATAGTGCTACTTAACATCCTTTTTGAGGCATTGACTAAATATAGTCTCAATGATCATTTAGAATTAGCAATGGCGGTTGTGGTGGCTCTAAGTGGGGGTATGCTCTTCTTCTTTTGTCTCAGACCATTTAAAAAAATAGCCTTTTACTTTTCAATGTATGTATTGTTGATGATTTTGGCCGTACTTGCCTGGATCTTCCGTAGTTTCTTTTTTGGAGTTATTTTAGTTATACTTCTCTATCCAATCTTTCCAGGTGAAAAAAAGCACGAACAGGAAGGTGTAATTATCTCTGTTCCATTTCAAGGATTTATGAGCCGGTGTTGCGCCTATGAAGTGAAAGAACGGAAATTATTCATTTTTGAGAAAAGCTATGGTATGATTGAGTCCGAAGGGACCATAAATGTTGAGACTATTGTAATTTCTAATTCAACGAAAAAAATAACATTGACATTTTCAACCAGAGATAATACAGAGGTGAAACAAAAAGAAATTAAAAAATAAAAATATTAAAGAATGGCAGATATTAACGAACAGAGCCAAAAATTCATGGACTTTATGT
>NZ_SMLW01000486.1:11509-13395 GCF_009711405.1 Fulvivirga kasyanovii
TTATTCCGTTCATAATGATTCAAACCGGAGACAAAAAAGAAATGAAGCGATTTGTTACCGAACGCTATGAAGAGGGTGTTGCAGCCGCTGAAAAAGCTTTGGTAGAAATGCAACCCAAACCGGATTTTGGATTAATCGCATTTGATGGATTTATTACGTGGGAAGAAAAGAAGTATGATGCTGTTATTGTCAGGGCTTTCGATAAAACCCAGGATGAAGGTTTTCAATTCTGCCAGCGGTATATACCTAAAGAAGATGGGAGCGGAATCGAGCCCACTGGAAATTCAGCCTTTTTAGGTAAATCTGAGAATATTATTTTAGAAAATCCAAGCCCCAAAACAGAGCCTTCAAAAGAGCCGCAGAAGAAAAAGCCCTGGTGGAAGTTTTAGTGGTTTTCGTAATGTTTTTATTAGCTCTGACAGGGTTTGAACCCTGTCAGAGCTAATAAAAACCCATGTACCTTTTGGCTGCAATCTGCAATAAAATTATTCACATAATTTCCTTTCTTTATGATCTGACTAAAACTACTTAACCACAACTATGCGTGATTCTTTTGCAGGCAAAGGAAGCCATCAAAATCCCGGGAGCAGACTTGCCCAACAGAAGTGTAGCTTAGACTGCAATTTTGGTAGTGCTGGTGATCCGTTTTCTGATAACCTGCTTTCATCATCCACCTTATCACATCAGACTGCCCAATTAAAGACGAATAAAAAAGCTGGAGCAACTTCGCAAAACCAGTCCGGGGCAAAAAACAAATCGGGTTTGCCTGAGCATCTGAAACAAAGCATAGAAAACCTTTCGGGCTACTCTATGGATGATGTAAAAGTGCATTTCAATTCAGGGAAACCGGCACAATTACAGGCTCATGCCTATGCCCAGGGCAATGATATTCATATTGCTCCGGGTAAGGAACAACATTTACCTCATGAAGCATGGCATATTGTACAGCAGAAGCAAGGCCGCGTAAAACCCACGGTAAATCATGGCGGTTTACAGCTCAATGATAATCCAGGGCTGGAGCATGAAGCGGATATGATGGGAAGCAGGGCAGCCGTCAGCTCTGCCGGCATGGCCTCTCAAGGCCTGTCAGCCTCAGCCCCTTCTTCAACTGGCGTTTATCAGTTAATAAAGGTTGATAACTCTGACATCGGTAAATATTATTCTATTGTAAGGGCAGACAATGGACAGCAGGATACCGGTAAACTTGTAGGTATCAATGGTGGTGGCTGGTATACCTTTGAAGTATCGGGGGGTGTTCAGGTCAATGTCCGGGGGCAGGACAATATCCTCGTTCAGGTGAATGCACCGGCAGTGAACAGTTTTACCTTCAGTGGCATAAGCTTTACTTCACCAACGGATTATACTTTTACGGCTACCTCAGCCCTCAATGCTACTCAGCCCATACCTCATGGAGGCTGGAGTACTATTACAGGAGGCAGTAGAAACAGTGGCGTAAGTATAGGTGATTATGGCTCCTATGGTGGGGTGCAATATCTGGAAAAGACCGGTGATGGCCTGACAGGGGATCACCAGCCTTCGGGGGCGGCTATCAAAGAAGCTATACGACTCAAACTCCATAGCTCCCTCAACCAGGTGCTTACCCGCCAGATGGCAAGCAACGCCTATAAAAAAGCCATAACAATCGTTATGACCGATAAATGGCATAAAGCCCAGTCGCGTACCTACGGGGGAAGAAATACAAGCACACAAATTTCCGATGACGCCCAGGATCTTGTTCAGGCCGCTATATCAGACTGGCAGCGAACCGTGCCGGAACTTAAAAAGCACTTTACTGATCAGGAAATACAGAATATATGGGATGGTCTGAATGATCTCAGAAAGGATTTTTTCGCTACAGGTGATGCACAGTATATGTAGTTTCCTAA
>NZ_SMLW01000614.1 GCF_009711405.1 Fulvivirga kasyanovii
ATTATCACATTAAACCTCAGCCCATTACGATGAAACACCTTTTACTCCTTTCAATTTTATTCTTTTCATTTACCATTTCAGGTCAGGAGCTTTATGAAATTCGGAAAATTAACTCCCCCGTAGTACTCGACGGTATAGTTGATGAGCCTGCCTGGAACTCCATCACACCATTTCCCATGACCATGTACACTCCTGTATATGAAGGTGAAATGACCGAAAAAACAGAAATACGGATGACCTACGATGACGAATACCTCTATTTCTCCGGCATCTTTTTAGATTCTGATCCTGAAGGTATCCAGGGCAATTCACTAATCAGGGACGGTGACCCGGGCGGTGATTTTTTTAATGTAATGCTCGATACTTACAATGACAATGAGAACTTCAACACCTTCAGTACCATGCCTTCCGGCAACCGGCTGGATGCTGAAATATTGAATGACGCAGAAGGAGACCCTTCAAAAATATTTAATGCCAGTTGGAATACCTTCTGGAGTGTAGTCACCTCCCAGGATGACAAAGGCTGGTATGCCGAAATGCGTATTCCTTTTTCCAGCCTGCGCTTTGACGATAAAAATGAAGATATAATTTTTGGCCTGATCGTACACCGGCTGATAGGCAGAAAAAACGAACGTCAGACTTACCCGGCCATTCCTCCGAATTGGAACATGGCTCCCTGGAAACCTTCAAGGGCACAAAAAATATTGCTTAAAGGCATCAACAGGAAAAATCCTGTCTATTTCACTCCCTATGTATTGGGCCGGATGCGTGAAAATAATGTCCACGACAGTACAGAGAATAGAATAGTTAACCATGCTGACACAGATGCTGAGGTCGGCCTGGATATCAAATATGCCATAAGTTCAAATCTCACACTTGACCTGACACTAAACACCGATTTTGCCCAGGTAGAAGCTGATAACGTACAGGTCAATCTCAGCCGTTTCTCGCTGTTCTTTCCTGAAAAAAGGCAGTTTTTCCAGGAAAGGTCAGGGGTATTTAATTTTGCCACAAGCACTATCTCTCAAAACCGGATATTCCACAGCCGCAGGATCGGGCTGGATGACAAGGGCAACCTGCTGAGGGTCTACGGCGGCGGGCGATTGGTGGGCAGGTTCAAAAATTTTGACGTGGCTGTACTTTCCATGCAAACGGAAGGAAGCTCCCCTGCCATCAACTCAGAGAATTTCGGGGTGATCAGGCTCCGTAAAAGGGTGTTTAATCCTTATTCGTTCGCTGGTACCATGTTTACTTCCCGGCTGGACTCAGAAGGCAATTATAATGTGGTAGCCGGAGCAGATGCTTTTCTCCGGGTATCAGGCCCTTACTATCTGACTTTAAAAGGCGGCCATGTATTTTCCGATAACCTCAGCAACTCTGATAACTCCCTTGCCTATCTCCGGTGGGAAAGAAGGGCTGTCTCAGGACTAGGCTATTTTGTGGAAGCTGAGCATGTAGGTAAAAATTTTGAACCCGGAGTAGGCTTTATCCTTCGAAAGGATAATCTGGCGCTAAATCAAAATGTGATCTATGGGATCTTTATCGATGGGCAATGGCTAAGGAAATTTGAGCCTTTTGTTAACAATTCCATATACCTGAGAAATGATGACTATTCTTTAGAGACTATATCTACAGAGCCTGGCTTACTCACTTCATTTGTAAGTGGTGCTGATCTTTCCCTTTCGGTTTTAAGGGTTTATGATGAAGTAATCAATGATTTCAGTTTATCGGATGAGAGCTATGTACCTGCCGGTAATTACACCTATTCTTCACTCAAAACCAGCTATAATATGAACGCCGGGCGAAAGTTGAAAGTGAATCTAAGTTCAGAGATCGGGCAGTTTTATGACGGGGACAAAACCTCCTTTTCAATATCGCCTGCCTGGAACCAGTCCAAACATTTTGGAATAACCCTGAACTACACTTTCAACCGCATTGAATTTACCGAAAGGGACCAACTGCTGAGGGCTGACATTGCCAGCGCTACAATATTAGCTGCGCTGGATACCCAGTGGTCATTAAGGTCATTGGTGCAATACTCTCAGGTTAACAATAAAGTGGCTATCAATACCGGCCTGCGGTATAACAAAAAGGAAGGCAATGATCTTTATCTGGTTTACAACCAGGTTTCTAATACTGCTGACCGGGATGTTGAGGGCACGGCATTACCAGGGACGGAAAGCTGGAGCCTGACTTTAAAGTATACTTATACTTTTATAAAATAAGTGGTTGCAAAATGAGAGTACCCACGGATAAAAATTCCATGGGTACTTTCTATCTTATAAATTAAACCTGTAAATAACTAATGACAGCATGTTTGTGTAGACCACAGGGCAGAACTATTACGGTAAATCACCACATTGCCATCATTTTGAGCTACCAGCCATGCCCCGGCATTGCCGTGCGTATTGGATGACCACCGGGCACGGTTCTGGTTATCATACAGCACCAGGTTACCATCGGTTTGCATAATACACCGGGTTACAGGCAGCCCATGGGTGTTACTCGACCAAAGTGGAGCATTAAACTTGTACAAAACGAGATTGCCATCACCCTGCATTACAAAAGTAAATCGGTTATCAGTGGACTTTATGGATTGACCACTGGTAAGCTGTTCACCGGGAAGCAACTTGTCAGGACCAGGAGGCGGCACTGTAGGTGATGAATACAAGACTTCCATGCCCTTTTTATCATAGAAAGATAGTCCGCCCCAGTTGTTTCCACAGGTGCTTCCATTCATTACAGAAGCTCCGTCAGAAGTAGGTGTACCAGGAATATGAATGGCAGTAGATTCGCCCTGAGACTGCCAGTTGGTATGGCGAAAACCGATACAATGGCCTATCTCATGTGCTACCAAAAGCCTCAACTGGCTGGCACTGGTAAGTCCATAGTTGATCAAAGTGGTTTCGGAGATGTCCACATTGTTAAAAGGCCTTCCATTAGAAAACGGGAACCCTGCCCTGCCACATACATTGGAACCGATGGCGTTATTCCTCTTAACCACAATATCGGCTGATGATTGGGAGTATACCCTTGAA
This sequence comes from Fulvivirga kasyanovii, assembly GCF_009711405.1. Classification (GTDB taxonomy): domain Bacteria; phylum Bacteroidota; class Bacteroidia; order Cytophagales; family Cyclobacteriaceae; genus Fulvivirga; species Fulvivirga kasyanovii. Next base: position 3,039 of record NZ_SMLW01000614.1, read on the forward strand.
AACTGAATCTCGGTACCTACCGCGTTAAAAGCAGAAATGGCGGTATTGACAGCATCATTAAGATTCAATGTACTAAAGGATGCCTGATCGAGATATATCCTGATATTTCTGTAAGCAGGTGCCACCACATAGGTAGAGCGTGCCTGCTCTTCCCTACCATTGTGCACATCGCCATCAAAATGTGGCTCTTCCTTATAAAAAACGATGTCGCCTTCAGCTACATAGTGATCGTCATACGCCACTATATCTTCAATGGCTATGCCAGCATCGATAATGCGCTGGACCACGGGGTCACTGGGATCTACAACTCCTGTTTTGTCAGCCTCAGGCCGGGCTTCGAATTCGTCGTTACAGCCTGTCATTCCTACTGCAATAAAAAGCAGCAGGCACAGGCCTAATGCGCTAAATTTTAGTTTCATTGTGTTTTTGGTTTAGTTGGGTTATGATTCTGTAGGAGGTGAAGTTAGCCAATATTGCTACTGAAAAACATGTTATTTTAAAGCTGACCCTTGCTCAGGTATGTTAATCAGTCAATCTGTTTTTGAGCTTAGATTGTCCTCCCTTAGTGTTGTGTTTTCAAAGCTCCGAAATACGGATCAAGCGAAAGTAAAACAAGTAATGTGAAACTTGCCACTGAAAATCAGTAAACCGTGCTTATTGTTATATTATACGAGTTTGTCGATTGCTTTTGCCGATTGCTATTAACAACTGTCTGTCAGCAAAGAGGTAAAAATTTAGGGGCTCCCCAGAAATTCCGCTTGATCCCGAAATACTATTTTGATATGGTTAAGGCCAGTTCTATTTGCCTTGGAAACAACAGGTTGGAAATCCGCTATAAGCATTGTACGGCCATACCAATTTCTGGTACCGACTACCGGGACAGAGATGTCCTTTTAAAAAATCATCAAGATTGCGGGATGGGGCTTGTTGTAATATTTCAGAGTAAAAATGTTCAGCAGAAGTGGTTTTTCCGTGTCAGCTAGCAGAAGGTACGTGGAGATACTATTACATGCCTTTTCAGAAAAGCCAGAGGCTGCAGCAACGCGTTCATTAGCCGCTACGGACTATTGCAGGAGCAGGCATAGCCGCAGCCTCATGGTTCTATTCCATAGTTTTCAGGCAAGGGCACTTCTTACAGGCACTTCTTTTCTAGCTTCCAATCGGTGATAGTAGACATAGGAAACCATCAGGATACCTAAAATAATTAATGGAAATACGGTTTGGAACCCGAAGCCATCAATAACCCAATGACTGACACATGCCGCTATAAAATCAAATACAAAACCGGCATATGCCCACTCCTTTAACCTTTTGGGTACAGATGGAATGACCAATGCCAATACGCCGAGAACTTTAAAAACAGTAAGCATCACTCCAAAGTATTCGGGATATCCCAGGTGGGCAATTCCTTCTTTGGCCAGCTCAGTTTGTGAAGTAAGGGCGGGCATTACACCTTCAAACAGAAATATAAAGCCCGTTGCGATCCAGAAAATAATTTTAACCTTTTTCATAGTTGTGGTTTTTATGTTTTGTTGACAATGTAAAGATGGGTTGCAAACCCGTAACTCATGAGGGGTAAAAACGGCGTTTTTATGGGGTGGATGCGGCAGGGCTTACGGGATCATAAAAAAAGGCTGACAATTGCCAGCCTTTTTATCGCATCTGATATCATTCTTATTCTCCCATTCTGGTAATCAGATTGGCACGTACCTTAAGGTTGGCAGTACCTGTTATCGTAAGGTCATTATCATTATTTACACTGCCACCAGGTATTTTAAGCACATAATCAAAGGATAATGTACCCTCAGTTTTATTGAGTGCATAGTTACTGATTTGAAGCACATCGGCCGCTCCGGCTGTTTCACAGCAAAAATCAACATCTACATAAAGGGTCTGCGAATCTTCAACAGGCTCATAGTTCTCTAATGACATCTCACCGACATAAGTAACTGTCTCGGTAGCTTCGTTATAGTTAAATTCAAGGAAAAAACTTTGGTCAGAAGTAATTACATCATACCGACCAAAACCGATATTCACCACATCACTTCCCTCATTAATTTTGTATCTGTCGTATTTGTCTCCGGAAACCGCGAATTCAAAGCTATGGTCAATGGCGGTAGTTCCGTCACTTCGGGTTCCCGAAAGCGTGCCTGTAACAGGTGTTGAAGTAAAAAACTCATTAACATCGGCTGACTCACCTTGCTCTCCCTGCTCACCCTGAGGCCCCTGTTCCCCCTGAACACCTTGCTCACCTTGCGGCCCTTGTGGCCCCGGATCTCCATCTTCACCTGAACATGAAAAAATTATCGCTCCAAAAGCGATAGCGTAAATTAATTTGGTTGATTTCATAGTTGGAATAATTAAAGTTGTTTTAGAGCCACAAGATATCAACCATTAGTGTTTAAACAATAATATTTTTATTTATTTCTTGTTACTTATAGATGATAGGTTTACATCTTTTTAAAACCTGCAAAGCGTATTAAAAAAATTTTCTCTGACTCTTTGCTGGTTTGAGGTGAATGTGGCAAGTTGAAACCAACAAGATTAGCTGCCTTAAAAGCTTTTTTTAGGCTTTCAAGGCAGCTTTAAAGTCACGATCAATCATCTTCAATGGAATTCATGGCTTGAATCACCTATAAGTAGATTTAAACCAGGTTCATCAATTTCCATAGCCATTTGATATCGCTAATTTTATTGACAGGCTACACCATCATCTACTAATAGATCCGTGCCATAGTTTGTTTTTAGGTTGCAAACTGCCTGTGGCACTGAAGTAAGGTTATTATTGGTTAGCCAAAGTCTTTCAAGGTTGGTTAGATTACCAATTTCAGTTGGGATACTTGAAAGGCTATTATAACGTACCGAAAGTGTTTTTAAACTACTTAGTTGCCCAATTTCCTTCGGGACCTGAGTCAGGATATTGCCATCCAGCTTCAAATAAGTCAGCGTAGAAATATTATTGATCTGACTTGAAATCGTGGTAATGCTATTATACTCAAAGGTTACCGCCTTTATCGCGCTTAGACCAAAGATCCCATTGGGCAGAGCAGTGAAATTATTCCGGTCTGCATACAGGTTTGTTAAACTATAGAGATCTGCAATTTCCGCAGGCAGTGTACTTAGTTGGTTATTCTGTATATGCAGCATCTTCAGGCTACGCAATTGACCGATTTCTGCCGGAAGACTTGCTATTTTGTTATAGGCTAAGTTCAAATCCCATAGGTTTCCTAACTGTCCTATCTCCGCCGGTAATGATGTCAGGTTATTTGAGCTGACTACCAGTTGCCCAAGTTGATCCAGCAAGCCTAATTCCGACGGCAGGCTGTTGATATTGTTATGGTGCAGTTGGATTGTTTTCAACTTGGTAAGAGAGCCTATTTCAGAGGGTATACCTGTGACTTTATTGCTTTCAAGGTTCAAATATGTCAGCTCCTCAAGCAAACCTATTTCCGACGGTATCGTTCTAATATTATTGCCTTTTAACTGCAGCCTTTCCAGCTTAGTTAATATCCCTATTTCCGGTGGCAATACGTCTAATCCCATTTTCAGAAGATCCAGTTCGGTAACATGACCATCTACCACTGTCACTCCTGTCCAGGTGCTGATATCGGCATTTTGAATATCCCAGCCCAGGGTATTATTTGGATTGCTGTTATATAAGGCAATGAGGGCATCCCTTTCGCTGACTACAACATTTACCAACACGGTATAACTCGCAGTACTATTATCCTGCGCAGTTACAGTGTAAACCACTCTATTAGTGAAATCCCGCGCACCGGTAGGGTTTATACTGGCCATCTCGGAAATTTCTATACTGGGAGTAAGTGAAGTCACATCGGTGCCACCAGGCACAGACACAAAAATGTTCTTATCTTCCTCATGTATACTACCTGCTATGTCCTTGTCAAACCCAGCATTATCACTGGCGAGAAATTTAAAATCAGTAATTCGTTTGTCGTTGTCAGGGGCAGCTTCTGTTATTGACACTTCATAGGTCACTGTAGAATTATCTTTGGCGGTAACCGTATAGCTAACGGGATCAGTAAAGTCCTGAACTCCTGTTGGGTTCACAGTGGCTCCAACCGTAGCTTTAATAGCTGGAGAAAGGCCTGTGACATCGGTACCAAAATCTACTGTAGCGGTAATAGTCTTTGCAGCCTCATCAATAGTGGCTACTACATCTTTATTTAAGGCCTCGTTGTCATTTGCCAGAAATATAAATTCTGTTATTTGCTTTTCATCACTGGCTGTCAGGTTCACCGTTACTGAATATGTAGCCACACTTCCATCTTCAGCGGTTACGGTATATTCAACAGGGTTAGTGAAATTCCTGGCTCCCTCGTTGTTGACCGAGGCTTTTTCTGAAACTTCAATGGTAGGTAGCAACGAAGTAATTTGAGTACCATAGGGAACTGTTGCCGTCACTGTCTTATTTTGTTCATCAATTATACCATCAATATCTTCTTCCAGTGCATCATTAAGTTCTGATTCAAACACAAAGGAAGTAATTTGCCTGGCCTCACTTTTCTTCGGGCCATTTTCATCATCATCGCTCCCACAAGAGGTAATAAAAACGAAACTTGCCAGGAGTAATACCAAAACGGAATACTTTTTCATACGAAAGATTGATTTAGTGATTGTAATTTGCCACAAAGCTGTCCTTTTAGCTTTCCAATGGAATCACCATTTCTAACCGTTTTGGGAAATCACCATTTATAGTGAAAACAGATTTCCGCAGCCCCACAGTATCAGATTTTGTTGTGTAACGGATGTGCTATTACTATTGTAAAAGGAGCTAAAAAAATATTCTCTCTACTTTGCCAAAAGTATTGCATAATAAAATTTGGAATTATACATTTGCAGCCCCTTAAACGATAGGGAAAATCAAAATGGTCTGGTAGTTCAGCTGGTTAGAATGCCTGCCTGTCACGCAGGAGGTCGCGGGTTCGAGTCCCGTCCAGACCGCAAGACGCAAGTCAAACAACCCTCAAAACCGCTTAAAAGTAAATTTAAGCGGTTTTTTTTATGCCTATTTTAATCGTCAATTCATAACCCTCCAAGGGTTTGAAACCCTCCAAGGTACGATTAGCAGATTAAAAACATAGAGGTGTTATGAGATTTGAAACCGATTTCAATTCCTCCAAGGTACGATTAGCAGTGTATTAATTTTACCTGATCTGCGGTTATTGTATCAATTTCAATTCCTCCAAGGTACGATTAGCAGTAAGTAACCAACAATTATTTGCAATTTTCAAATTCATTTCAATTCCTCCAAGGTACGATTAGCAGATTTAGCTTTCATGACTTCTCCGGGGTTATAAGTGTGATTTCAATTCCTCCAAGGTACGATTAGCAGGTGTGTATGTTGATGAAAACGACGGATCATATAGCCCATTTCAATTCCTCCAAGGTACGATTAGCAGCCGTTAAGATATACAACAAAAATCAACTCAATTTCTAACTAAAGCAACATTTTATGAGACTTATTCCACCCTTTACATCGTCAACCACAGATCATATAATTTACACCGGGGTTAGACGACTTCTTAAATCACTCATTTACAGATAATTGCACAACGTATTGAGATTTGTGACATCAATAATACATTCACAATACATGACCGACGACTAACATGGTGACAGATGTATATATTTTAACTATAACCCTCCAAGGGTTACAAACCCTTGGAGGGTTATATAGTCTTATAGTTTTTCAATCCACTCCATAGTCAATGGTTTCGAAATAAAACCGCTTACTGAAGGGCAAGTGGTGGCCCTATCCTGATCTTCGGGTGCAATCGATGAGGTAAGTATATACAACCGGCAATCACTGTCTAAAGCAAAACTCGTCTTTTGATATGCCTCTAAAAATTCCCAACCGTCCATTTCTGGCATATTGATATCCAGCATAATGATTTCAGGAATAAATTCTGATGAAGCGGTAATTGTATTTAGAAACTCCAAAGCTTTTTTTGGACTGGTATAGGCTACCACCTTATACCCACTAACTTTAAATAATTCATTATTGATCATATTGGCAATGGGATCATCATCTACCAGCAAAACTTTTCTACCCATTTAGTTATTTTCCTTTAATGTTAACAGGAAGGCAGACCTTAAAGACCGAACCTACCTCAACCTTACTTGTCACTTCCACACGCCCTCCAAGAGCCTCCGCCATGGTTCTTACCATATTAAGCCCCACTCCCCTGCCTGGTGCGGCATCATCGCTATGGAAGCGCTTGTACAGTCCAAATATTTTATCACCATATTTTTGCAAGTCAATGCCAAGACCATTGTCCTCAATAGAAAGGCAAACAAATGCTCCTTCCATACTCGTTTGGATATGTAACACAGGTTTTCGATCAGGGTGCCTGTAGGTTATTGCATTAGACAACAGATATAACATTATATTTCGAATGTAGGTTTTGAGAGAATCCACACGCTCGACTTTAAAATCATCTGAGATTGAGGCACCAGAAGCTTTAATTTCCGATGTCAGCCGGCTTATCACCCAGCCCAATTCTTCCTTAAATGTGACTGTTTCTCTTCTCTCATTTTCCGCATCTCGTACTGAAATTATTGCATTTATATCCCTTACCACCTGGTCAAGCCGCAATGCTTCGTTAGCCATTGCCTTAACACAGGCCCTATCCGTATCACTGCTTTCTTTAATAATCTCAGCAAGCCCTAAAATGTTAGCCAGGGGAGCCCTTAAATTGTGGGAAACAATGTAGGAAAATTGCTGAAGGTTTCTGTTTTTTTCCCTGAGGTCATTAATGAGATTCAAAATTTCCTGTTCTGCCATTTTCTTTTCAGATATATCTCTAAGAAATACCGTAAGCCCATCATTCGATGGATAAGCCTTGGCGGAAAACCACAACTGCAAAGACGGATAATAACCTTCAGTTTCCATTACCTTGTTGGTAGCCATAGCCTGTCCGAACATGGTGTAAAAAGGACTTTCCTCCAACTCCGGGTGTACTTCCAAAAAAGGTCTGCCCATAGTTTTATTTCTGCCTCGGGGATGGATCTGCAGGGAAGCATCATTTAAGAATGTGTACTCCCACTGTTTATTGAGGGAAAATACGGCATCGTTTATCCGGTTTAAGGTTGTTTCTTTTTCCCTGTATTCTGCCAGCGCCTTGTGCTCCGCCTCCAGCCTTTGTGTAATATCTATACCCATCCCTATGAGGTACTCCTGCCCTTCTATGCGCACACTGCATCCTGTAAAATAGTAAGGGATTTTCTTCTTTGATTTGGTATAAAAATATGATTCCACTTCATCTTTGCCCTTTACAAACACCGATTCGATTTTCTCACGTAATAACTCCTTATCCTGCTCATCAAAAAAGTCAAGAGGGTGCATTTGGCTTACTTCTTCTGAGGTGTAACCCGATATGAGCTCAAAATTATCATTCCACCGGATAAACCTGCCATGCCTGTCGTATAAGTAGAAAATTCCCGGCAAACTATTAATTATAGAATCGGATAAATATTTTTCATGGCTGATAGCCTGCTGCGTTTTAACCCGCTCTGTTACGTCGTAATAATTATAAACAATAGCCCCGATGTTTGGGTCCTTTAACAAGTTTATATAGTAGCCTTCAACCCAAATGTACCTGCCACTTTTGTGCCTGAACCTATGTTCTGCATGTAACATTTTCCCAGGTGATTTTACAACATTCTGAAAAACCTTGCGGGCATGATCACGGTCATCAGGGTGTACCAGCTCCCTTCCATCCAACTCTAGTATTTCAGATAAGGTGTACCCGCTAATTCTGGCGGTTGACGGACTTTGATACCTCACGTTACCCTGGCTATCCATCAATACAATGGCGTTGGCACTATTTTCAATAAGGGTTCTGAAATACTTTTCACTGTTAGCCAGGCGTTGTTCCGCCTGTTTCTGCTCTGTTATATCACGAATGAATAAAGAAACACCGTCCTTTGAGGGATAAAAATGACTCTCAAGCCATCTGCCTTGCTCAGCAAAGAAATGTTCGAGGCATTGATATTCCTGTCTGGACAGGGCCTTTTCGAAGGTATCTCGCCAGGCACCTGCAGATAATTCCGGAAACTGGCTCCATATATGCTGCCCAACAACATCATCAGACCCCAGGTCAAAAATTTCCCTGGTCCTCTGATTAATATAGATGCAAATCAGGCTCTTATTGAAGGAGACAAGGGCATCACTGACACGATCCAGGGTCGTTTTTGAATTTTCCTGCGTAGCCAAAAGCTTTAAGGTGGTCTCTTCTACAAGCTTCTTTAGCTTTTCCGGTTTCTCTACCCATTGGTACACAAAAGCACTCAGCAATAACGAAAACATAACACCCACAACAGAAAAGCCCATGACACCATAGTAAATCATTGGGTCTGGAGAACTGCTAACGTAAAGTTTCCAGGAACCGTCCGGCACATCAAGGGAAACTGATGCATCTTCTCTAAGGTTAATTTCGTCCTTTAGAAAGTACTCCTGTAACCCGGTAGCAGGATTAATCTTGGCTAGCTGGTATTTAAAATTGCCGTTTAGATTTTGAATACCAAAAGCATCAAGGAGTGTGGGCAGCCTGATAATAACTACAGAAAACCCAAAAAATTCACCCTCAATAAATATCGGTAACCGCCCGATAACCGCCTCACCTCCCTGTTTAAGATTGAGTGGACCTGCAAAGTAAAGCTCCCTTTTTTCAATAGCCTTAAGGGCCTCATTATTTACTGATGAATCTTTGAGGATATCGAAGCCCACTGCAGCTTCATTTCCTTCCCTGGGATATACATGAGTAATCACCCCGTTGCGGGTAAGCTGCAGAGCATCTATATACTTATGTGACTTCAGAATATCCTCGGCTATACTGTCAAAATCTTCCGGCACTCCATACTTCTCAACTATAAACCCCAGAATGCGGGTTGCTGACATGCTGTACTTAAGCATTACTTTTACCCGGTCGCTCAATGTGTGAAGCTCATGCTGCACCTTCTTTGCTTCATGCTCCCTGACAATATGATACTGCTGATATGCAAGAAACTGTGTGAGAAATAGAGTCAGCAGAAAAACACAAAGGCCAATTATAAAAGATCTTTTCATTGATTAGCGGTAATATAATGAGCTTTTCCTACTGATTTACCCCGAATCGAGGATGTGTATGGAAGATATTAAAATTATAGCGAGAATCCAATGACTGAAAAACTGAATGGTTCATGAATTTAATCCCACATGTCAAACTCCTCAATTATCACTAATCCGGTTAATAGGGGTGAATTTCCCCTTTACTCTATTAACACGAATTTATAAATTGCTGCATATTAAACAATTACAAATAAAACCAACATAAAGGGTTACCTTTACCACGGCTTACAGAATTACTATCATAACCTCTCCCTTAACTGTTTAATTAAATTATAGAATGATAATTTGCAAAACAGGCCACGATTTTACGAGAATGTTCCCTTTCTCTAATGTTAATGATTTAGTAAAAAATACGTCAACTTACAACGGTGGTTTACTGTTAACTTTGTGTTATAAAATTTTGAAACATTACAAGGACACGAACCTTATAAACAAGAGCTTGTTACTTACTTTAATTACAATGACGAGTACCTTGAAATACAGGAACAAAAAACATTAATACATTTTACGTGTTATGACTTACATCATTGAATATCGAAAAAATTAATTGTAAATAACCCATGTATGGCAAAGGGCTAAAAATTAGGAAAGCAAAAAGTGAAAAAAGCATGCTATTCGTGCATATGTAAGTTATTTTGACAGATATAACTACACGATTATCAGTCAAATAAGAATTGTTTAAAAATAAATTTGAATTGTAAAATAAAATTAAACTACTTTTGTCTTTCGAAAAGTCTTAATTTTTAGTATAATTGATGTTCTGGGTTTTAAAAATAGATGGTTGGCTTAATAATTTAAATGGTTGATCCTGAACGATGGGCAATCGCGTATATGGCTGGCATCTTTGTGTAAGTTTAAGCAAATTGCAATGAAGAAAAAGATATTGGTAATTGACGACGATGAGGCAATGAGATGGCTCATCAAGAAGATGCTTGAAAAAGAATATATTGTTGATGTATTCAGTAATGTAGCAAATGCATTGAAACACATGAATCAATTTGGCCACCCGGACGTTATTGTAACTGACATCCATTTACCGGTAATTGATGGGAAGGACTTTCTGACAAATCTTAAAACCAACGGACTTTATTCTGGGATACCGGTAGTAGTTATATCATCTTTCAGAGATGAGAAAACTAAAAGCTATTGCTTGGAAGCCGGTGCTGACGACTACATAGTAAAACCTTTTAATCCCGAAAAACTTATTGAAAGGCTCGACAACCTTATAACCAATAAACGAAAGGAGAACTCTCTAATCAACTAATGATATGAAAGAAAGTTATGTTTTGGATTTTCAATCTCTCAAGCATGATAGCTCATTAATGGGAGAGACATCTAAAGTTGAGCATAAAAAGAAGGGAAACGTATTTTTCATTGGGGAGTACGGTGATTTATGCCTGGATTTGAAGCTTGAAAGTTATGACGTACATAATGTAGAAGATATCAGTGAAGGTGTTAAAATTTTACTTCATAATGCGGATTCCTCGGCAGAAGAACTGCCTGATGTAATAATCATCAGCAAGAAGATAACTGCAGAATCCGTAGAAACTATTAAGTCTTTAAAGAAAAGTAAGACATTAATAGAGATCCCGGTTATTATAATAGCTGAAAAATTTGACGAAGAAGAGCGTGACCTGGCGATTAAAGTTGGGGCTGAGGATTATTACACCGATAATATTAGTGCAAAATACCTTTCTCTTCGCATCGAGTTTCTTACCAGGTTAAAAACCCTGTCTAACTCACATGAACAGGAAGTGGGCATTAAACCAAAGCCTTCCCTTCATAACGGCAATTCTTTTAAAATGTGGTCTCTTAAGCGTGCATTTGATATTGCCGTGTCAGCAACGCTGCTATTGATGATCAGTCCTGTATTGCTGATTATTGCCATTGCTATTAAGCTGGACTCCAAAGGGCCAGTATTTTATATTTCAAAAAGGGCAGGCAAAGGCTACCAGATCTTCAATTTCTACAAGTTCAGATCCATGAGGCAGGACGCTGACCAGATCGTGAATGACCTAAAACACCTGAACCAATATAATAACGGAGATGACGCCCTGTTTTTCAAGGTTAAAAATGATCCGAGAATAACAAAACTGGGTGCATTTTTAAGAAAAACGAGCCTTGACGAATTGCCACAGCTCTTTAATGTGCTGAAAGGCGATATGTCCCTTGTCGGCAACAGGCCTCTGCCATTGTATGAAGCCGAAAAGCTTACACAAGACCAGTGGGCACTTAGATTTCTTGCCCCTGCCGGCATTACAGGTTTATGGCAAATCACCAAAAGAGGAAAAGAGGAAATGTCTGAAGCAGAGAGAGTTGCATTGGACATGGAGTATGCGCAGAAAAACTCTTTTTGGTATGACCTGAAAATCATGTTAAAAACGCCAACTGCACTTCTGCAATCAGAAGACGTATAATCGTTTTTTAAAAACTAAAACCTAGCTTAAACCTTGAATATACTCTTTATTATTATAGAGATAGTCCTACTATCCTACTTCGCCTATGTGGCCTTGTATACCCTTATTTTTTCTCTTGCAGGCCTTTTTTATAAAAAACCTCCATTAGTTGACGTAAAGAGAAAAAACAAATTTGCTGTACTCATACCTGCATACAAAGAAGATGGTGTAATTGTACATGTAGCTCAGGAGGCCCTCAATCAATCCTATCCGCATGACAGGTATGAAGTGGTTGTGATTGCAGATTCGCTTCAACCAGAGACCATCAGCAAACTTAAAGCCCTACCTATCAACACATGTGAAGTCTCCTTCGAGAAAAGCACTAAAGTAAAAGCCATGAATGAAGCCATGAGGCGCCTGGGGGATGACTACGACTTCGTAGTGATACTGGACGCTGACAATGTCATGGAGCCAAATTTCCTGGAAACCATGAACAATCTTCATGAACAAGGTTTTCTTGCAATACAAGGTCGCAGGGCTGCAAAAAACGAAGACACCTCCCTCTCCTATCTCGATGGGCTGAGCGAAGAGATCAACAACCACATTTATGGCCGTGGCGGCACTGCCCTTCACCTCTCCGCCGCTCTGAAAGGATCGGGAATGTCATTCAAATATGGTATACTCAAAGATATGCTCAAACAAATGGCCTCTATAGGGGGCTTTGACAGAGAGCTGGAATTGCGTCTCGTCAATGAGGGTATAAATGTACTGTATGCATCCAATGCCATTATTTACGATGAAAAGGTTGAGCAATCCAACGTGTTTGAAAACCAACGCAAGCGATGGATATCAAGCCAGTATTTTTACCTGAAGCAATACTTTCTCTCAGGAATTATAAATCTTTTCAAAGGCCGTATCACCTATTTTAACAGCACGGTACTCAGAAACATCCAACTGCCGCGTTTGATCAATCTCGGACTTATCACTGCAGTTACCTTTGCATTGTTTTTTCTTCAACGCTTTATAACTATTCCGTATGAAACCTGGTTTATGACATGGGTCGCGACCGTTTTGGGTATTTTACTGGCGATTCCTAAAGCCTATTACGGCCCAAGGTTGGTAAAATCTGTTTTCAGGCTACCATCCATATTCTGGAAAATGTTCCTGTTATTATTCAAACTTAAAGGAGCCAACAAGAAATTTATTCATACACCCCATAGTTCTCCAACTCAAAAATGAACACCATAACCGAACCGCTGGTTTCTATAGTTAGCATAAATTATAACAGCACTGTTCAAACTAAAGAGTTGCTCGAATCGCTAAGAAAGGTTGACTATAAAAACCTGGAAATTATCATCGTTGACAATGGCTCTGCCAACAGGGATATTGAAGACATTGTTGATGATTTCCCTGAAGTGAACTTTATTATGAACCCGGATAACCTGGGGTTTGCAGGTGGCAATAATGTGGCCATCAGGGAAGCAAGGGGTGAATATGTTTTTTTTGTTAATAATGATGCAGAGCTAACTCCAGGCTGTATTCGTCCACTGCTTGATACATTTGAACAGTTCAAGGATGCTGGTGCAGTAAGCCCTAAATTTCATTATTACAGCAGACCCGGAATAATAGAATATGCCGGGTACTCTCCCATAAGTGCCATTACCGGAAGAAATGATACTATTGGCGCCAATGAAAAAGACCAGGGCCAATACGACCAGGTATCTACAACACATTACACGCATGGTGGTGGTATGATGGTACCTAAAAGAATAATAGATGAAGTAGGCCCCATGCCTGAGCAATATTTCCTCTATTACGAAGAGTTTGACTGGTGCGAAATGATGAAGAAAGCCGGGTATAAGATTTATTATCAGCCCAATGCGCTTGTGTGCCATAAGGTATCTGCTTCTATCGGTCAAAACAGTACACTCAAAACTTACTACCTCACAAGAAACCGTATTCTTTTTATGCGCAGAAATAAAAGTAGCATCTCATATGCTGTTTTTCTGACATTTCTGCTGTTCTTTACAATACCAAAAAATGTGTTATCCTTCATCAGTAAAGGACAATACAAGCACCTTTCAGTCTTTTGGAAAGCGATAACCTGGAATTTTGGAATAAAAAAAGTACCACAATTTTAATAGCAATTTATGTGCGGCATAGCTGGATTTATAGATTTCAATAAACGATCATCAGAAGACACGCTACGGGCCATGACCGATGAACTGATCCATCGTGGCCCTGATGACAGTGGTGTTTTTTTTGAAGACAATGACCATGCACAGGTTGGTCTCGGGCATAGAAGGCTTTCTATCCTTGACCTAAGTGCATTGGGCCACCAGCCAATGCAGTTTCAGCAATACACCGTGGTTTTTAATGGTGAGATCTACAACTTTAAAGAGATCACTGAACTCCTCACTCAAAAAGGCTATAAATTCAAATCGCATTCGGACACAGAGGTGCTTCTCAAAGCCTTCGACTGCTGGGGCACAAAAGCTGTCGACCATTTCATCGGCATGTTTGCCTTCGTTTTGTACGATAAAAACAATGAGGAAGTACTATTTTTCAGAGACAGAGCCGGAGTAAAGCCGCTGTACTACTATTATAAAGATGGATGCCTGTTATTTGCGTCCGAGTTAAAGAGTTTTCACAAACATGACTCTTTTAGAAAGGAAATTGACCATGATAACCTCGCCCTCTTCCTGCAGTATAACTACTTGCCTGCCCCCTACTCCATATTCAAATACACTTTTAAATTGGAGCCTGGCCACTTCCTGCGACTTGACCTTAAAAACAAAGACCTTCAACAGCATAAATACTGGGATGTTGTAGATCATTACAACAAACCTAAGCTGGACATATCTTACGATGAGGCAGTTGAGGAAACGGAAAAACTCCTCATGAGTGCATTCTCTTACCGCATGGTATCAGATGTACCGGTAGGATTGTTCTTAAGTGGTGGTTATGATAGCACCGCAGTTACTGCCTTACTACAGTCACAAAGCACTGAAAAAATAAAAACCTTTACCATAGGCTATGAAGAGCAGGCCTTCAATGAAGCCCCTGAGGCTAAAAAGGTTGCTGATTATTTAGGCACCGACCATACTGAGAAATATTGTACTGCCAAAGATACTGCCGACATCCTTCACAAACTCCCTCAGATTTATGATGAGCCATTTGCAGATAATTCGGTAGTGCCTACTTTTCTGGTCAGCCAACTGGCACGAACAAAAGTAAAGGTTGCTCTTTCAGGTGATGCAGGTGATGAGATATTTGCAGGCTATGATAAGTTTAACAGGGCTGTTAACTTTACCAAGATCCCAGGTGTGGCACAAAGCCTTATGAGCGGTGCTATGGGCTTGATATCTCCGGAAAACATCCCTGTTCTCAATAAAAAATATAACTTCTCTACGAGATATGAAAAGATGCGTGAGATTTGGAAATATAAATCCCCATCTCATGCCATGAAGATTATTTCTCAGTTCATTACAGAGCAAGAGGCCAGGAAATACCTGACAAAGGACTTCCAAAACAAAAAGACATATTTCGATATAGAGTCGGAATTAAATGATGGCAATGATCCACTGAATAAGTTGCTAGCCATAGATTATAAAACATTCCTTCTGGACAATAACCTCACCAAAGTAGACCGGGCCACAATGGCCGTGGGGCTCGAAGGTCGTGAGCCTATCCTGGACCATAGAATTGTTGAATTCGTAAGCCAGCTTCCATCTTCTTACAAAATAAAGGATGGAGTAAACAAGAGCATATTGAAAACGATAGTGCATAAATACGTGCCCGAGGCCATAATGGACCGTCCCAAAAAGCCTTTCCTGGCGCCCCTAACCGTGTGGTTTAAAGATGAGTTAAAAGATTATTACCTTGAGTATTTGGACGAGACACGCTTAAAAAATGATGGTATTTTCACTAAAAGTGTAATAGAACTTAGAAATGCTTATCTTTCAGGAAAAGAAATTAACCATCAAAAGCTGTGGAATATTTTGATTTTCCAATTGTGGAAAGAAAAATGGATGTAATAAGGAAATACCTGACGATATGTTGTGTCGGGTGCTTACTTATAACTTCTCATACAAAAGCCCAAACCTTAACCTCAAAGCAAACAAATACAGTCTCCAACATAAGGTTTTGGGAATACTTACCTGTAGAATACCAGCCTGAGGGCACGAAGAGTCCTGTAATATTCTTTTTACATGGCAAAGGCGAACGGGGTGACGGCTCCGACTCTTCCATGCAGGTGGTTTTAAAGCATGGGCCATTAAAACATATTCAAAACAAGGATTTCGGTGTTTTTAAATCGCAGGGAAAGAATTATTCATTTATTGTTCTTGCTCCTCAATTGGATAAACCAAACACTTTCTGGGAGCCGGAGTATGTTGATGAATTTATCAGGTATGCATTTTCGGAATATAACATAGACCCCGAGCGGGTTTACCTCACAGGATTGAGTATGGGGGGTAACGGCACCTGGAACTATGCATACAGTAGCTATAATGCAGAAAATAAATTTGCTGCCATTGCCCCGATTGCCGGATGGGGCAGTACTAACAAAGTATGCCTGGTTAAGGAAAGAAATATTCCCACATGGATATTTCATGGTGTTGATGACAAAACCGTTCCCTTTGTCAGAGGCAAAGCCATGTACGATGCCTTAGGTTCATGTAAAAGCGGCCTCGAAAAAGATTATAACTTTACAGCCTATAAGAATACAGGGCATAACTCCTGGCAAAAAGCCTATGACTTAACCCATAAATGGAATAAGCCAAACCTCTACGAGTGGTTTTTATCTCACAAGCTTAACCGCGATCAATCTACCATACTGTCTAAAAACCTGAACATTAAAGACAATGTAATGGCATCATCGGCTGAAGCTCACAATGCAGTTACTGATGTAGTTTGCAGGCTTCCTCAATCCCTCAATGAGATATCCGGATTGATCAGGGACAGCAAAGGTGTATTATGGGCTCACAACGATAGTTATAATGGCCCGTACATCATGCAGTTGGATACTAATGGAAGCGTAACCCGCTTTAAAAAGGTGATTTTTTCCTCAAACTTTGATTGGGAAGATCTTGCCATAGATCAGGATGACAACATTTACATAGGTGATATCGGTAACAACGAAAATAACAGAAAGAAGCTTTACATCTACAAAATATCAGCCAGAGATACCTCAGAGCGTGTCAAGGCTGAAACGATTAGCTTTTCTTATCCGGATCAACTGGATTTTCCTCCGTCTGCTAAAGGGATGAACTACGATTCGGAGGCAATGATTCATTATAACAACTCATTATATACTTTTTCGAAAAATCGTACCAGTCCATTTACCGGTATAGTCAGGGTTTACAAAATACCAGCTACTCCCGGTGATTATGATGCCGAATTGATCGACAGTTTGAAACTGGAGACAGGCCCTATGCATGACAACTGGATAACAGGAGCCGATATAAGTCCCGATGGTCAAACGATTGCCCTCCTTTCACACAGGAAGATATGGCTGATTAATTGTTTTGAAGGCAAGAAATTTTCTGAAGGCAATATCACCAGGATAGTCCTTGATAGCTTTACCCAAAAAGAGGCTGTTACTTTCATAGATAACCATACCCTGTATATTGCTGACGAAAGGTTTAAGGACATGTTGGGTGGTTACCTTTACAAAATGGACATTAGTCATTGGTTATCAGAAGATTGCGAGTAAATTCGCGTCATACCAGGCAGGTAGAGTTCAATTTTAAATCAATTACTTAATAAATTAATTTGTTTTTTTGTACCTTGTATTGATATAGCTGTTGGCATTTATCAAATAGTTATTAACCCCGATGAAAACCAAACCTAACTTACTGCTTTGGGTAGTAGCATTTTTACTTACCCCTACGCTATGTCTGGCGCAGTTCACCCCAAGAATGACCACCGCAGGCACTGGTTATCTGGAATACTTGCCACCGGACTATGCAACAAATCCTACTAAAAAATATCCTTTGATGATATTCCTGCATGGTGCCGGAGAAAAAGGCAGTGGTTCCCCCTCCGACCTTGAAAAAGTAAAAGCCAACGGCCCTCCAAAAGAGATTAAAAACGGCCACAACATGTGCTTTACAGTTGGTGGGGTCGAAAAGTGCTTCATAGTTATTGCTCCTCAATTGCCCGGAAGTAAGCCTTCATGGGGCGTTTCTTTAATTGATGAGGTTTTCAATTATGTACTCAACGGTCCCTTAAACTATAGAGTTGATTTAAATCAAATACACCTTACCGGCTTAAGCCTCGGATCAAATGGAGTTTACAAATACGCCTACATGTCTGTTAATGATCCTAACAAGCTGGCATCTATCTCTCCTATTGCTGCCTGGGGAGACACCAACAAAGGATGTGTGATCTCCGAAAGGAAAATACCCCTCTGGGCGTTTCATGGAGACCAGGATAAAACGGTTGGCTATGCGAGTGGACTTGCCATGTTCAATGCCGTAAAAGACTGTACAACACCAGTTCCGACTGCCGAATTAATATTTACCACCTATGAAGGTGTTGGGCATAACTCCTGGGGTAGAGCCTACAATACAGGGCATACTTATCATAATCCCAACCTTTATGAATGGATGCTTTCAAAATCACTCTCCGGTAACCCAACAGCTAATGCAGGCCCTGACCAATCCATTACTCTCCCAACCAATAGCATTACCCTGAGTGGATCCGGAAGTGATCCGGATGGCACAATCGTTTCATATGCGTGGACCAGGATATCAGGTCCATCAGCCACATTGGTCAATAATAACACAGCTACACTTACAGCAAATAACCTGCTTGAGGGCATCTACACTTTCAGGCTCACCGTAACCGATAACAGTGGGAATACAGCCAGCGATAATGTAACGGTAACTGTAAATCCTGCGGCAGTTAATGTTGCACCTACGGTAAATGCAGGGGCTGATATCACCTTAACTTTACCTACTAATAGCACCAATATCACAGGTACCGCCAGCGACACTGATGGAAGCATTGTGACCTACGCCTGGACGCAGCAGTCCGGTCCGTCAGCAGCTACAACCTCAGGGGCCGCCAGTGCAACTCTAACGGTCAGTAACCTTGTTGAAGGCACTTACAAATTCCGTATCACTGTTACCGATGATGATGGGGCAACTGCCTTTGACGAGATCAATGTGATCGTAAATCCTGCAGCTATAAATTCGCCTCCCACGGCAAATGCCGGTTCTGATAAAACTATTAATCTGCCAACCAACAGCACCACGCTAGCCGGTAGCGGCAGTGACAGCGATGGCTCGGTAGCTTCATACGCATGGTCACAAATCAGTGGCCCTTCCGCAACTTTGGCCAATCAAAATACTGCTACACTCAGTTTATCAAACCTGGTTGAGGGCAATTATGAATTCAGACTTACCGTTACGGATGATGATGGGGCAACCGGAACTGACAATGTTTTGGTCACCGTTATAGCAGCTAACCAAAACCCTGTAGCCAATGCCGGGTCTGACATCACATTAACGCTTCCTACCAACGCTACAAATCTTAGTGGAAGTGCAACTGATGCCGACGGTACAATTGCAGTGTACCTTTGGGAGCAAATCAGTGGGCCGGCAACGGCTACGATCACCAATGCTGGTACTGCAACGGCAAGTGTATCAAACCTGGTTGAAGGTACTTATCAGTTTCAACTTACTGCAACCGACGACGATGGCGCGGAAGATACTGATATTGTACAGGTAACGGTGGTTTCAGTTCCTGCAAACGTGGCACCTGTTACAAATGCGGGTTCTGATAAGAACATAACTCTACCTGTAAATTCGGTGGTTTTGAACGGGTCTGCATCTGACTCTGATGGCACCATAGCCACTTACACCTGGACAAAAACTTCGGGACCTTCTACTTTTACCCTTTCAGGGCAAAACACAGCGACACTTACGGCTAGCAATTTGGTAGCCGGAACTTATATATTCAGGTTAACCGTAACTGATGACGACGGTGCCAGCCATTTTGACGAAGCAACAGTCAATGTCGCACTCGCCACAGTAAACCAATCCCCCGTAGCGGATGCCGGAAGCAACATGAGCATCACACTTCCGACAAATTCCGTGGTTTTAAATGGTTCCGGAACAGATCCAGACGGCACGGTCGCCGGCTATGCCTGGAGCCAGGTATCAGGCCCATCTTCGGCAACATTGTCGGGTGCAGCCACTGCTACTTTAAATGCGGGTAATCTTATTGAAGGCGTTTACACCTTTCAACTCACCGTAACCGATAATCAGGGAGCTTCAGGTTCTGACAATGTTTCTGTAACCGTAACTGCATTGAACACTCCTCCTGTTGTTAACGCCGGCTCCGACGTTAACCTGGTTTTACCTACTGACAACGTGGACATTACTGGTACAGCGACAGACAGTGACGGCACCATAGCTTCCACACAATGGACGCAGGTAAGTGGATCGGCGGCATCTTTTACCGTTAGTGGCAACACCATCTCCATAACCGGCCTTACTGCAGGTAACTACATTTTCAGGTTTAGAGCAACTGATGATGACGGGGATTCTGCTCAGGATGATGTGGAAGTAGTGGTAACGGCATCCAATATACTTCCAGTGGTTAATGCTGGTCCGGACAAGGCTGTTACATTGCCTACGAATACGGTAAACCTCACCGGTACAGCAAGTGATAGCGACGGAACCATAGCATCCTACTCCTGGAGTATCATCAGCGGCCCTGTTGCTACACTTACCAATCAGAATACAGCTACAGTTACTGTAAGCAATTTAACAGAAGGGTCGTACACCTTACGTTTTACAGCTACGGACAATGACGGAGGTTCCAAATCAGACCAGGCTATTATAACGGTACACCCTGAGGCCACTAACCAACCTCCTACTGCCAATGCCGGCCCGAATCTGTCCATCACGCTTCCTACTAACTTTGTAACTATTTCAGGTAGTGGCTCCGATGCTGACGGAACCATTGCCTCTTATAACTGGACTAAAAAAAGTGGGCCGTCAGCAGGTACTTTGGCCAACAGTACTACCTCAACACTTACGGCGTCAGGCCTGGTGGAGGGCACCTATGTTTTTACCCTGGCAGTAACTGATGACGATGGTGCCACAAACACTGATGATGTGACAGTAACAGTAAATCCGGAGGATGTAAACCAGTCACCCACTTCAAAAGCAGGCAGCGATATTACGTTGGTACTTCCTACCAACAGCACGAATATTGCAGGTGCCGGCAGCGATCCTGATGGCACAATAGTAAGCTATTCCTGGAGCCAGATAAGCGGACCGGCTGCAGCCACCATTTCCGGAGCTGCAACACCGACCGTAACTGTAAGTGGTCTGGTTGAAGGAACTTACACATTCAATTTAACCGTGCAGGATGATGACGGAGCGACTGATGATGACTACGTCAATGTTATTGTTCAGGCCGAAACTGTCAATCAGAAACCTACCGCCAATGCCGGCCTGGATAAAACATTGATCCTGCCTACAAATACCATCAATATTAGTGGTTCAGGCAGCGACATAGACGGGGCGGTTACAAGCTATCTTTGGACTAAAGTCAGTGGCCCTTCGGCAAACCTGACTAATACAGCCAACCCAACAATGACAGCCAGTAATCTTTTGGAAGGTATCTACAAGTTCAGGCTGACTGTAACAGATGATGATGGGGAGACTGGTTCGGATGAAGTGGTAGTTACAGTTTTACCAGCTACCATAAACCAATCACCGACTGCCAATGCCGGCGCCAACATTACTCTGGTATTGCCAACAAACTCAGCCATTATTTACGGTTCGGGTAGCGACGCTGACGGTACCGTGGTATCTTACGCCTGGAGCAAGATCAGTGGCCCGGCAGCGACATTAACAGACCAAACCACCCCACAGTTAACAGTAACCGGTATGGTTGAGGGCAGCTATGTATTCAGGCTTACCGTTACTGACGATGATGGGGCTGTAGGTTCTGATGATGTACTCGTAACTATCCTACCTCAAAATACCAACCTTGCACCTACAGCATTTGCCGGAGCAGATCAGATTATAAAGCTTCCCACCAATACTGCTATTCTAAATGGTGTAGGAAATGATGTTGACGGAACAATAGTTTCGTACCAATGGGATAAAGTCAGTGGGCCAACTGGCACATTCAGTGACATGAGCCAGGCAACTCTTAACCTTTCGGATCTCGTTGAAGGCATCTATATTTTCAGCCTTACGGTCACCGATGACGATGGGGCCGAAGGAACCGATGAAGTAAAGGTAAGTATCCTCCCTGCCTCATTTAACTTAACGCCTGTGGCAAATGCCGGAGAAGACCTGTTCCTGGAACTGCCGGTCAACAGTGTTGTAATCAATGGTTCGGGAACAGATCCGGATGGTGTGATAGATGCTTATAACTGGTTTATGGTCAGTGGTGCCAATACCCCTGCATTGGCCGGTGCCAACACGGCGGACTTATCTGTATCGGGACTTATTGAGGGCGTGTATATTTTCACTTTAGAAGTAACCGATGATGGAGGACTTGCGGACTCAGACAATGTAAAAGTAGTGGTAACATCACCGGATGTTATAGAAAACACACCGCCAACGGTTGATGCAGGTCAGGATCAAATCATCATTCTACCGAAAACCAGCACTTTGCTGACCGGAAAAATGGTAAACCCTGGTCTTGCAGAAAGTTATTTGTGGACTCAAATAACCGGGGCCGCAGTCAATGTGAGTGGAGCAGACTCTGATTCCCTGCTCGTTACAGGACTGGCAGAAGGAGATTATACCTTTGAATTAACCATTACAGACAATCAAGGCCTTTCCGGCAGCGACAGAGTTAACATTGAAGTTATCTCCCAATTGAGAGACCTTGAATTTCCAATGAAAATGTTTAGCCCGAATAATGACGGAGTAAATGACACATGGTTGCTGGACCCTGACCTAAGTAAATATGAAGGTTGCCATCTGTACATTTATAACCGAAGAGGTTCTCAGGTATATGAGGCCACCTCGTACCAAAATAATTGGGAAGCCCGGTTAAATGGCCAGGAGTTACCGGATGGAGTTTATTTTTACATTTTAAAATGTGATAATAAAACATCTGCATCAGGAAGTATAACAGTGATAAGATAGTAAGAAGTAAACCTAACATGCGAACCACAACATCACTAATTACCTTACTTTTTCTAACAACTATAAGTGCATTGGGTCAACAGGTACCATCCTACAATCAATTCTTTTTTAATCCTGCACTTTATAATCCATCATTTATTGGCCAATCCGGATACACGGAAGCCAATATTAACCACCGTCAGCAATGGGTGGGTATAGAAGGAGCTCCTGTGACAACTAATGTGAATATTCAAACGCCATTATCAGAAAGGCTGGCTTTGGGATTAATACTATATAGTGACAAGCTGGGACTGCTCACCACTTATGAAACCACTGCCGGGTTAAGCTACAATATCAACCTGGGGCCTGCAAGCCGCTTATCATTTGGACTTACTGCCGGGGTGGGCAGAAATGAGATTGAGTTTGTAGACAATGACCCTGCTTATGCCAATGCCCTGGACAAGAGCTTCTATTTTTCGGGACAATTTGGTGTTAATTTTACGATGAACAGACTAACGGTAGGCTTTGCCTTACCACAATTGATGGAATCTCAGTTTGCCCAGGAGGAAAACTTTGAAGAGATAGGGCTCGAAGCAACCAAACTAACCTTTTCATCAGTCTCTTATAAGTTTGACATCGGCCAAAAAATAACCCTGGAACCCACTGTATTTTATCAAAGTGATGAAAAATCTATTGACCAGTTAGGCGGATTGGCAGCCATAACCTATGATAACCTTTTCTGGGTTGGAGGCGGATATAGAGAAGAACAGGGAGCCAATGGCTTTGTAGGTTTCAACATCAACGAATTCATTAAAGTGGGATATGCCTACGAATTTGCACCTGCAGCAACTTCGTCAGAGTTGAGTGACGGAACCCATGAATTTCAGGTAAGTATTAAACTGGGCAAAAATAAACGGCAGAAAACCAAAACTATTGTCAGTAAAGAAGCTGATCCTTCACCCCAAATTGATGATATAAAAGAAAATGAATTGGTTGAAACAGAACCGGAAGAGGAAAAAGAAGAAGAGCCAATTGAAAAAGTAACAAGAACTACGAATAACCGACAAGAAGAACCGGAAGAGGAAGAGGAAGAGGAAGAGATAGAAGTAGTTCAAAAAGAATACATAACTGAACTTGAAGGTCAATCATATACCGAAACAGAGGATGAGGTATCCGAACCGGAGAAAGAAGAGCGTATTATAAAACCAGGGGAATTAGCTCCGGGATATTATGTAATAGTTGGAGCATATCAGAGCAGACAAAACGCTGAATCGTATGCATCCCAAGTCAGGTCATCCGGTTACTATGTTTCCGTTGGTGTTAACCCCGCCACAGGTTTGAATTATGTCTACAT
>NZ_SMLW01000057.1 GCF_009711405.1 Fulvivirga kasyanovii
CACTGACACAACAGGAAAACTGACAGAATCCACTGTAGTAAGTGCAACTCCGGCAGGTGCAGCGTCTTTGGTAAAAGGTGGCACTGGCTCATCAAGCCAAACCATTAATCTGAAAGAAAGCATAGCAGACTTTAACTTCAAATGGACAAATGCCAGCACAGTTAAGGTAAATGGTGTACCTATGGGTATAAATGTCACCATTGATAACGCTACTCAAAATGTTTCGTTTAGTGGTACCCCAACAGAAACCGGTGTATTTAACTATTCTATCAGTACTGTAGGAGGTAATCCTGATAATACCCACACTGCAACCATTACGGTCAATAACCCGGTTCACCTACAGGCGTCCGGCAGTAACGGCGCGGTTAACCTGTCATGGACTTTAAACAACATA
>NZ_SMLW01000598.1:0-2980 GCF_009711405.1 Fulvivirga kasyanovii
GGTAGAGCATAACAAATTAGGCAGGATCGACCAAAGTGACTTGTGATCGGCCAACGGGCTGGTTGCTGGTTACTGAATAGCTAATTCCCTTCTCTGCAGATGTATCTGATCTTCATCAGTTCACACTTGACACTCTCTGACCTACGACCACCTTCATCAGCGGAGGATTAGTTACTGCAAATAATTTATTATGTACGGCTTAAAATGAGGTGAAATATGTGATTTAATATTCCGAAGGAGCCAGAACCGTTGTAAAAGACCAATCTTACAAAAAAATCGCATAAAAAAACTGCCTTAAACAGTTCGGTTGAACCATTTAAGGCAGTTAATATTGTGGTTACTATTGATTAATACAGGTAATCCAAAGCAGTTTTGTCAGCGCTTGTGAAAGGTCTGCTTGAACCGTCAGTACAGGCAAGCATCCATGAACCGTTACCTGAAAGATCAGCTCCGGTTGGAGTACCAGGGATATGGTTTGCTCCTACACCTCCGTCACCTTCGTTAGCAGTAGAACCTCCGCAGCTTATGCTTCTGTCAAAATAATCAGTGTGACGGAAACCGATGCAATGACCCATTTCGTGAGCCATGATAGTAGCGATACCATCAGTGCTAAGACCATACCTAGATTCCAGAATACCGCTCATCTTGATTGTACCATAGGGGTCACCTGAAGCTGTTGGGAATCCTGCAGAACCAAGAACACCTCGTCTCTCGTCCCCTTTGCTCAACCTTTCAAAAACTATATCAGCATTACTACTTGTAGAGACTCTTTGGAAAGTCAATGTAAGGTTTTCTGCATTGTATCTTCTGATAGCTTCATCCAAACCTGCCTGCTCACCGGAGCTGAAACCACGGCTGCCAGTCGGCATGTAAACGTTGATCACTCTCGGGCCATTTACCAGATTATTGGTGCTGTACTGCTCCACTGTAGGGATGCTTTGTCCGGGACTCATTCTTTCAATGTCTGCAGCCGTAAGATAAATGTCATTTTCTACAAGAAAACCATCTTCAAAACGAGACACACCATCAATGCTGAAGCCTAACTGAGTCAGTTTAGACAACACTTCTTCAGGTACATCATCACCAGGAGCTACACTTTCGTTTTCACATGAGAAAAACACGCCGCTGGCCAACACTGCCAGTACCAGAAGAGAATTTAATCTTTTCATAATTTAAAATGGATTTAGGTTATTTAAATAAACGCTCGCAATGTTGGAAAAGCATGTTTAAACTCAAAATATAATTCTTGATTTATTTTTAACAACAAAATAATGTCTGGGAAAAATTAAAAAATCCAAACAATAATCTATTAATCTAAATCCTTTGTGAAGAATGTTTCTAATATGCTGATTCAAGCTCCAATTCCACAGGGCAGTGATCGGAACCTTCATACTCATTGTGAATCGCCGCACTTCTTATCTTATCGAGCAAACCGCTGCTAACCAGGAAGTAATCTATTCGCCAGCCCACATTCCTGGACCTGGCATTGAACATGTAATTCCAATAGGAATATTTAATCTCCTCCGGATAGAAATGACGGAAAGTATCCACAAAGCCATTGCTAATATAGTTGCTAAAGCCATCAATCTCCTGCTGAGTGTAGCCGGCTGATTTGTTGTAGTTCTGTTTGGCCCTGGCAATGTCTATTTCCTGATGCGCCACGTTAAGGTCGCCACACAGAATGACTGGCTTCTTTTCTTCCAGAGCTTTGAGGTGCTTCAGAAAAACCTCGTCCCACGTTTGCCTGTAATCCAGTCTGTTGAGGCCCTGGCCAGAGTTAGGGGTGTATACATTCACCAGAAAGAAATCCTGGTACTCCGCCGTAATCACCCTTCCTTCCTGGTCGTGGTCATCATGGCCAAGGTCATAAACCACACTGACCGGCTCCTTTTTGGAGAATATGGCCGTTCCTGAATAGCCCTTTCTTGCCTTGGAAGAATTGATGTAGGCATGGTACTCCGGAAGAAGCTGAGCAGCCGTTTTCACATCCTCGACCTGCGCTTTGGTTTCCTGCAGGCAGAATATGTCCGGGTTCATCTTTTTAATATTTTCAACAAAATCTTTCTTCAATATGGCCCTGATGCCGTTGATATTCCAGGACACGAGTTTTAGATTACTCATAAAATCTGTTTAGTATTTAGTGCAAAAAATTGATGCTATGAAATCCGAGATAATCAGCCCTGTTTTATATACTTCTCTTCAAACAGGCTGAACTGCTGCATAAGTTCTTTGGTGATGGAGCCCACTTGCCCATCTCCTATGGTAAAGTCGTCAATAAGTGTAACGGGCAAAACTTTCTTTGTAGTACCTGTCAGAAAAGCTTCTTTGGCCGTTCGCAGGTCATCCACTGATACAGGAGCTTCATGTACTTTGAATTTTTGCCGCGCAAGATCCAGCACCTTGCGCCGGGTTACCCCTTTTAATATGCTCCGGTCCGGCGTTATGATCTCATTTTGCTGATTGACAATGAAGAAATTACTTCTGGTAAGCTCACAAACGAGTCCGTTGTGGTGGTATAGTACATCAAAGGCCCCGGCTTTGGCAATTTCCTTTTTCAGCCAGATGCCTGTCATATAATTTATGGTCTTTACCTCAGGCAGCTCCCTTAAATAGGGATAGGTAATCAGCTTAACTCCTGTTCTGTAGCGTTCGTCAGGCGGAAATTTGATATGCTCCTGTGTGATAATAAGGTTGGGCAATCCTATGCTGTAGCCATCCGGGGTATAGCCACCGGTCAGCACTACCCTGATACCTGAAACCGGCATTTGGTTTACTTCTATAAGCTTCCTGATCCTGGCCTCCAGACTTTCTTTATCAAAGGGTATTTCATCAAATACTTTCCGGGCAGAAAGAAAGAACCTGTCAAGATGATCCTCCATAAAAAGAGGGGCATTGTCCTTAAGCCTGAAGAAATCAAAGATACCGTAGCCTCTGATAATACTGAGGTCTGATATACCGATTTTCGCGTCCTGTCGCTTGA